>CBDUKK010000172.1:0-4734 GCA_965367795.1 uncultured Gammaproteobacteria bacterium | reverse complement strand
TGTAAATGATTAATAGCGAGACATGCAACCTGGCGGGTAGCTGCGGTGTCAAAACCCATTAAAAGCGGCCAGCTTTGCTAACAAAATTACCGTTTCGCTATGATACACTCTGCTTTTATCGCCAACTGGGCTTAAGCGCCAGGGGCATATATTGATTTAGAATTTGATACATTTAATGTTTTTAGGAATCGAAGAAGATGACAGACGATCAAGATCAAAAATACGCTTATTATACTAAAGTGGCATGGATCATCTATGCCTTGATAAGCATTGTCCTCATGGCTGTATTAGTATTATTTGTCGCAGAAGACAATGAAGAGATGTTTTTCTTCGGTTTGATGACGCCAGCCGCATTTTATGTTTTTCGCCCGACCGAAAGGTACTTTAGCAAGCTTATCTTTAAGTTTACCGGTGTTTCTAAACCCGCAGACAAAGAGTGAATCCGCATGCCTGGCATGATACTCAGGCGTTACCTTGAACAATGATCGTATGATGCATCACCACGGAGTGAAACAGCGTTCACTTCTTTCATCGGGGTCAGCTGTCTTAACAGTGGCCTGTAACGTTTATTAACATAGATATTTGCCAGGCGATGAAGAAGATAGCTGTTCAAATTTCCCCCGAGGCGAAGTCTGCCTATTTTAAAGATTACCTTCAGGTTGCAAGGCAGGAACTCCAGCAGGTAACAGGCTGGTCAGACGTGGCATATCGCCAGGCCGGCGCACTCGAATTTTTCGAACTTGACTGTGAGCAGGCAGACATACCCCGACTGCTGCGTTTATCTTTCGTGCAAGGGTTGTATTCGATCGAGGGCAGCTGCCTTGCCCCGATCGATGAGCTCGCCGATTTTCGTCTACATGAAGATTTTGTCTTTGGTTCTAAATACCGGGGGAAAACCAATGAGCGCCTTACCCAGATGCTGATCAACGTAGGCCTGTCTGCTATCGGTCGCGATCCGGGTCAGGGTGTGAAGTTATTGGATCCCATGTGCGGCCGGGCGACAACGCTTCTGTGGGCCATGCGTTATGGCATGACTGCCAGGGGTATCGAGCAAGATGCCAAAGCCATAGCCGATACACGACAGAGCCTGAAGAAATGGACCAAGCTGCACCGGCAAAAGCACAGGATGATGGAAGGTTTTATCGGTAAGCCGAATAAGAATGGACTCGGTAAGTATCTCGACTTCAGTGCTGAAGACGCCAACATGCGTATCGTGGTAGGTGATGCACGACAGGCAGATCAGATCTTTAAAAAAGACAAGTTTGATCTGCTGGTGAGTGACCTGCCTTATGGTGTGCAGCACTTCACTACGGATAAGACACGCAATCCGCTAGCGGTTATCGGCGAGAGCATCGCAGCCTGGAAGCACTGCCTGAAGAGCGAGGGTGCCATCGTCCTGGCATTCAATAGCTATATCCCCAAACGGACGGCGATTATCGGCATTTTCGAGCAGGCCGGCTTTCAGGCACAGGCGTTTTCAGCGGCACACCGTATGAGTGAATCTATTGTCCGGGACGTGGTCGTATTCAGGATCGCACATTCATGAACTAGCTTGTCATGGATTATTTATAAGCCTTAAAAGACCAACGAATACTTATGAAGAATGATTACCTGTTAAATATGGATCTGTCAAAAGTTGCCTGTGTGCGTCCGGATGAAGCGCAGTGGGTTAAAAGCCCGGCTGATGGCGTTTCCCGCATGCACCTGGAACGTGAGGCTAAAGAATCCGGGCGCACGACCAGTTTTGTCAGATTCGAACCGGGCTCATATTTCCCACAGCACAGTCACCCGCAGGGAGAAGAGATCTATGTGCTGGAGGGCGTGTTTTCAGATGAGGACGGGGATTACCCGGCGGGCAGTTATCTGCGTAATCCACCGGGCTCTGCTCATAAACCCTATACAGAAACCGGTTGCACGCTATTCGTGAAACTCGAGCAGTTCCAGGCTGATGATAAGACGCATGTCGCACTGCGACCGGAAGACCAGCACTGGCGGCCGGGTATCGGTAACCTGAAAGTGCTGCCATTGCATGCGCATCATACAGAGAGCACCGCACTGGTTTTATGGCCAGAGAATGAAGTGTTCCAGCCACATACTCACTGGGGCGGTGAAGAGGTGGTGGTGATCCGAGGCCGGTTTATCGATGAGCATGGAGAGTATCCAGCCGGCAGCTGGATTCGTAGCCCGCACATGAGTAAGCATTTCCCCCGGGTCGAGGAAGAAACGCTGATACTGGTAAAAGTAGGGCATCTCGATAAGCAATCAACTGACCAGTAGTATACCGAGATCACATCGCTTCTGCTTTCCATAGAGGCTTCAACTACTGTATATTACGCAATCAATAATGAACAAAGATATACTGCAAATTGAGGTAGGTCAGCATGAGTGAAGAAGCAGTCGTAGCCAGAAAAGGTCCGTTCGGTGTGGTAGTTGAGAAAGGTAAAACCTACTACTGGTGTGCCTGCGGTCTCAGTAAGTCTCAACCCTTCTGTGATGGCTCGCACCAGGGGACATCGTTCGAGCCAGTCAAGTTTGTTGCCGAAGACAAAGTGATGGTCGCTTTCTGTGGCTGCAAACAATCGCAATGCAAGCCCTTCTGCGATGATACTCATATAGCGATCGTAGAGGAACCCAAAGACGATGAGCATGGAATCGAGGGCGAGCGGATAATATAGCGAAAAGGCTGATAGATGAACTGTTAGTCCACGAGTCACCTTATAGAATAATTGACACAGTCGAGATGTAAAAATGAATAATGATACCAATGTAACCTGGCACGAACAGAGTGTTTCCAGGGAGATGCGGGAAAAGAGTAACAGTCATAAAGGTTGCGTGATCTGGTTTACCGGTTTGAGCGGCTCAGGCAAGAGTACAGTAGCCAATACGCTTGACCATATCCTGCACCAGAAAGGCCTGCAAAGCGTCGTACTCGACGGAGATAACGTCCGTCATGGTCTCAATGCCGGGCCTGGAATGTTGCGTGATACGCACGGTGATGAGTTCTCACAACGATTTGGCCTGGGTTTTTCTGCGATAGATCGAGAAGAGAATATCCGCCGCATCGGTGCCGTCGCCGAGATTTTCGCACAGACAGGCATCATCGCGTTAACCGCCTTTATCAGTCCTTACCGTATCGATCGAGATAAAGTACGAAATTCTTTACAAGTCGGTGAGTTTATCGAGGTCTTCGTCGATGCGCCCATCGAAATATGTGAACAGCGTGACCCCAAGGGGCTGTACAAAAAAGCCAGGGCAGGTGAGATAAAAGGCTTTACCGGTATCGATGATCCGTACGAAGAGCCGGTCGCACCTGAGCTGGTACTGCTAGCCGCAGAAAAGACACCCGATGTACTCGCTGATGAGATTATCAGCTATTTGAAGAGCCAGGGTATTATTGCTGCAAGCTGAAAGTATTGATGCTGTAAAATATAAGTGCCCATGTCAGATGGGCACTTATAAAAAATCAAAGTGTTTCGATGCTTTACCAGCTCCATCCGCCGCCATTACCCATTGGACTGAAACCTGACCGGTTATTGTTCCAGGGTGCACTGAAGCTGGAGCCATTGTTATTCCATGGGCCGCTGAATCCTGAACCACGATTATTCCACGGACCGCTGAACCCTGAACCACGATTATTCCACGGTCCGCTGAAGCTTGAGCCGTTATTATTCCAGGGGCCGCTAAAACTGGATCCCCGGTTGTTCCATGGGCCGTTAAAACTTGAACCGCGATAATATGGTTGAGCCCCATACGGCATCTGATTCTGGTAATAACCACCGTATGCCGGTTGTTGTACGGTTGGCTGTACAGCCTGTGGCATAGCCTGTTGCACAACCTGTTGCTGAGGCTGCGCTGGAATTGCGCTAGCTGGCTGCTGCTGTTTCACGTTTGTGTCGGTGTTTGGTACAGGCTGTGGCGGTGGGCTTTGTGCCGTGGCGTTCTCATTGCTGTTGCCAGATAGTTGCTGGTCGATGTCGACCGGTGGGAAATCACCATATCTCTTGTTATATCCACCGTAGGGTTCTTTTTGAGACCAGTCAGCGTAACTCATGCCCGCATATAAACCGGTGGTTAGATAGCCAGCTATCTGCAGGCTTTTGATTACGGATCTTCTTTTCATTTACACCACTCATGGAAAGCTGTAAGTCGTGCTATAACATTAGCACAACTGACCCGGCAATCAATAGAATTGGTGTTGATTGATTTAAAGCTGAGCCGCTTTACGGTTTATCCCGTTAGTCTGGATAAATCCTCCTGATCGGTATTACAGGATAAGAATATCAGTCGTTTTTCTGGCAGCTATGGGTAGCGAGCATAGCTGCCAGAACAATTCGTCTGATCTAGTCGGCGATGATACAGATCTTGTTGATCGCCGCTTCTGCCTGTAACCAGTCCTCTGTCGGATTAACCGTTTCTGATGTACGGTCGAGTGAGATGTAATAAGCCGCCTCACAGATCATCTTGTGATGTTGTTCATGTGTGACTTTTATCTTTGCATTGCTGACGGCTGTTTTTTTTGCCGCGGGTTTTTTAATGTTAGTCATGTTGGTATTTGCAAAATATGCTGCTTATTTACCAAAACCAGCCATGGGTGGTATCATTTTATTGGTTGGTTATAATCTTATAGATTTTCATCATATCAAGCAGGTTTTTAAAAGCTCTAAAAGAGAATTATTAGTGCTTGGAGTTACCCTTTTGGGGACCTTATTTTTAGAGTTAGAATTTGCATTATTG
>CBDUKK010000171.1:0-4736 GCA_965367795.1 uncultured Gammaproteobacteria bacterium | reverse complement strand
CTGAACTCGGGATGGCTGTTCAGCCAGATGCTGACCAGTTCCTGCTCATCATCACGTGCAGCGTCATCCAGGAAGACTATACAGTGCTCGGCCATCCTGTCACTCAACACTGGCAATGCCGGGTAGCGTGAATGCTTCTGCAAAAACCCGGGTGGGCCATCGATCACCAGCATATCGATCTTTTTCTCGGTCAGGCCGGTTACGTCGTACCATTGAAAATCACCTTCATCCAGCACTATCTGCTTTAGCGGTGCATGGATGACATCGCAATATTCAGATAAAGAAAAGTCGTTTAACTGTGCACCTGTCTTCCTGAAAAACTCATCGCCATTCTCCAGGCTGTAGACGTGACCAGACTGGTTTATCCTGCAACACTGAGACAGCACGATGCTGCTGGTGCCGCTGCTGCATTCGACGATGACCTCCGGCTTATGCTGCAGGCAGTAATCGCTGATAAGTGTTAGAAAATCAGGCGCGGCTGACCAGGTCTCCGTGACCGGCAGAGGCTGATCGAATGCAAGGGATTTTTCCAGTGACTGGTATGACATTATCGAAGTGCTGTTAACGAGGATAAAAGAGTATAGCTAGCCAAAGAGGATAGAACCAGCCATGAACAGACTCATACCGATAAGACCGATACTCCATACCACCATCCATAAGTGTTTACCTCTGTTACCCAGGTAGATCAGGATACAGCCGATAACAACGGACAGGAATGCGGTAAATAACAATATATTGTTATGCGAATTTCTCGATAACATCTCCGGCGGGATGACATCATTTGGATTCATGGATCAGGGATGACCTCTTGATAGTTATTAATCATAAAATAAAAAAGCAGCCATATTTAGCTGCTTCTTTACTAAGCCATGATGATCAGATTACGCCTGGTAAGTCATGTCCTGTCCACAGCAAGTCGGTGATTTCACCATACCATGGCCATCAGGGCATTTTGACACATACACTATCGTGCCATCATCAGTCGTGATCGAATCGTGCACCAGTTCTTTACCACATTCAGCACATGTCATCGAACCGATTCCCATACCGCATACTTCGCATTTATAAGCCATTTATAACCACCTTCTATAGAGTCGCATAGTTTTCAATTAACGGAACTCTATTGTATTCAATGTTACTGAATTGTAAATAGCACATATCGTGTGTGTATTAATAATCACCCGGTTGTTATATCCACATCAGTCACTGCATGAATAGTCTACATTTCAGTCCCGGTTAGACGATGGCTGGCTCCGGTGCCGATGATGATCGATTCTGCAGTTCCATAATCACTCAATATATTGAAATAATTAGGTATATTTTTTAAACGGCATTTATTTTAGAATATGCCTGTTAATTTCCACCTGCCGAAATATCACCCATGAAGAAACCCGAGCTGCTGTCACCCGCTGGATTGATCAAGAACATGCGTTACGCCTTCGCCTATGGCGCTGACGCCGTATATGCCGGTTTGCCACGTTACAGCCTGAGGGTGCGCAACAATGACTTCCGCCTGCCAAATCTCGAAGCTGGCATCAACGAAGCCCATGACCTGGGTAAAAAGTTCTTCGTCGCCACCAATATCCTTCCGCATACATCGAAGATCAACACCTTTATGGATGATATGGAGCCGATCATTGCACTGAATCCTGACGCACTGATCATGGCCGACCCCGGGCTTATCATGATGATCAGGGAGAAGTGGCCGGAGATGCCGATACACCTCTCCGTACAGGCCAATACATTAAATTCACCCTCGGTTAAGTTCTGGCAATCGGTCGGTGTCGAGCGGATCATCCTGTCACGAGAACTATCACTGGAAGAGATCGCCCAGATCCGTGATGACTGCCCGGATGTTGAGCTAGAAGTATTCGTCCATGGCTCACTGTGTATCGCCTATTCCGGCCGCTGCCTGCTGTCAGGTTACTTCAATCACCGTGACCCCAACCAGGGAACCTGCACAAACTCCTGTCGCTGGAACTACAAGGTCAAGAACAATGATGTCGATCAGTCGATCGAGAACACCGGTGTCTGGAAGCCCGAGGCGGAAGACATCGCCTCTCAACAATACGTCATCGAAGAACAAGGCCGCCAGGGCGAGTACATGCCGATCGAAGAAGACGAGCATGGCACCTATATCATGAATTCAAGAGACCTGCGTGCTGTCGAACATGTCCATCGCCTGGTCGATATCGGTGTCGACTGCCTGAAGATAGAGGGCCGTACAAAGTCATACTATTATACCGCCAGGGCAACACAGATCTATCGCCAGGCGATCGATGATGCCGTCAGTGGCAGGAAGTTTGACCCGCAGCTGATGAACGAGCTGGAAAACCTCGCCCACCGTGGTTACACCGACGGTTTTTTTGAACGCCATGCGCCAGAACAGATGCAGCGCTACCGTGACAGCAGCTCACGCAGTCAGCGGCAGATCTTCGCCGGAGAAGTGATCGACTTTAACGCAAAGGACAAACGCATCCTGGTCGACATCAAGAACAAGATAAGCGTAGGCGATGACATGGAATTGCTGACCGCTTCCGGTAACCACCACTTCACCCTTCAGACCATGCAGGACAAAAAAGGCAACAGCGTCGACTGTGCCCCCGGCAGCGGTCACCAGGTGTGGGTTGATATCGACCAGAGCATAGACGAAGTCAACCTCGGCCTGCTATGCCGCAGCGTCCCCGAAGAATTAGCCCGCATAGACCTGGACTAAAAATCCGCCAGAAGATAACGGCTGCTTTAATTCATCCAGATATTTAGTATTAGTGATGCAGCCGATCATATAGATAAATCAATTCCCGTAACTTCATGGAAATTGTGGAAATGCCGTACCATAATAGGTATTCACAGTTGTTCAAGAGGTCCGTACATATGGTAGAAGAAGTTATTATTGGCAGTGCAGTGTTCGATGTACCCGCAGATAATTACGATGAATTTGACCAGGAGATCGATGCCGAAAAACTCGGTGAAAAACTGGTACAGACGAATACCCTCAAAGGCACCCGCAGACAATATCAGCTATACGGCAGCAACTATCTATTGCTCGATTTTAGTGAAAAAAAACGAGCACAGGAAAAACAGTTCTGCGTCAATCTCGCCTGGCTCTCATCCGAGCCTGAGCGTAACAAAGTCATCGTCTGGAAATGGTTATATGCGGCCCTGGGCGCTGCAGCCCTGGCAGCCTTATTCGTGTACCTCAGCGTTGCAGAAATACTCGCCCCTGAATATGGCATGATAGCCGGCAGCATCACCATCGCTGCCACCCTGATCTGCGCATTGATCTTTGTTTACCTGATGCGAGATGAATTCATATTCAAAAGCCGTTATGGCGATGCCAGGCTTTTTTTGCTGGAAAATAAAAAACCATCGCAACAGGAGTTCGATCGCTACTTCATCAACCTGCAGCAGACCATCGACAGGGTACAGTCGAACATATCTGTACCGGACCGTCTGGTCGGTGAACTGAAGATGTGTCGCCGACTCAGAGATGAAGGCATCATCGATGATGAGACCTACACCAGAGCCAGGACAGCCGTGTTCAAACACGAGCAATATAAATCCTGAGAACCTGATATTTTCAGCGAGGAGTCATAACAGATACAGGGTTATTATTTGTCCATGTAATGACACAGCTCATTACTCGATCTCTGCGTTGTCTGCACTATCGATCTCCTGGATCGTTTCCTCACTGCAGTGTTTTCCCATTCGACTGGTTCTGCACCAGCGATGCATGATGCTCGACCATTAACCAGCCACAATCATACTTACGGTATACGTTGGTCGCCAGAACGACCGCGGCAACCTGGCCGAAGCTGAGCATTTCCTCAGCCACGACATAGACCGCCAGCTCATCCGATAACGAACGCCTGATCACCGTGGTCTTCATTTCAGCACTATCGACATCACTGAATATACTCGCCCAACTACGGATAATCGCATCATATTCCACGATAACACCCGCGCCGGGATGCACACAGACCACATCCTCGTCGGCCCATAAACCGGCCATCACATCCGGATCACAGCGCGAGAATGCTTCATAGAAGACGGCGTCAACTTCGTCAGGGGTATTAAACTGGAGCTTTGATTTTTTCATTACCCGGTTTAGTGCTCAGATGAGAGCAATCGTTCAATATCTTGCCGGTATCAGCCATGGATTCCGTCAGTAAAAGGTAAAGTCAAAAATCAATCGGCAGGTAAAAGAAGATGAAACGTCCATCTTCGATATCGATTTTCAGCGTCGCTCCATGATATAGCGCGTAATCGATATAACCGGGAATAGCGCTATCGACGTGACACTCGCTGGCATGCTGCGGCGATTCGAAGTCACGATCACGGTCATACCAGGCCAGCAACATGTTATCACCGACGCGCCTTTCCGCTTCCTCGTTAGCAAGCTGCATCGCCTGCAGGTAATCATCCAGCACCGGTTCGGGTGATAACTCCACGATAGTAACACCGGTGTAATCCGGCTGCTGCGGCATATTACATGTTGATTCGAGCATAAGGCGACCTGGTCAGTAATGAGTAATATATCTGATTTCCCAGGTATGATTATAACCTCTGAAAATCATTCTCTTCCAGCAATGTATCATTGTAGCTGTTACTGAACCTTGCGGCTGATAGCTCACACAGGTCCAGAAGAAAACTGAAATGCGCAGGATCCTGCAATACCCGGCAGCCCGCGCTCCATTTCCCGATAACAGTAGAAGGTCGGTGCGCATTGCAACGGT
>CBDUKK010000170.1:0-4760 GCA_965367795.1 uncultured Gammaproteobacteria bacterium | reverse complement strand
GTTGCAGAAATCGATCTCAAGCGACTTCCCGATGCGTTGGCGGTGAAACTTGTTACTGAGCGTATCTATGCTTCACAGAGAAACATTGGTTCCTCAGCGATAGACTGGTGCTGGCTGGCTGCAGGACGCTTCGATATATATCTTAACGGTGGTCAGAAACTGTGGGATTATGCTGCTGGCAGTCTCATATTTGCTGAAGCAGGTGGTTATTCCATCTCACTCGATAACGAAGATATCTTCAGAGGCAAGCTGGAAATCAGATCAGCACTTGCCTGTTTTGACAAAAGCCTTTTCAATTACTGGTTTGAATGGATCGGTATCGATAAACAGTGAACATGGTCAAGCTCATAGCTTAGATTGCTTGACTGATCTATCGGCTTGCGACAGTTGATTTACGTATGAGATCTCTTATCCTCGCTTCCAGACTTTCTTCATCATTGCCGCGAAAACCGAGATTCGCGTGAATGACATTACCATTTTTATCGATCAGGTAAGAACTTGGCATAGCCTTCACGTTATAGGTTTCAGCGGTATTTCCTCGTGGATCATATGCGATATCGAAGTTTGCGGGGATCTGCTGTAAAAACTTGTCTGCTTTCTGCCGTGACTCATCAAGGTTAATGGCGATGACTTTAAAGCCTTCTTTTCCATATAACGATTGCATCTTGTTCATCCAGGTGAACGATTTGCGACATGGCTGGCACCAGGATGCCCAGAAGTCCAGGTATACAATCTGACCTCGATAATCACTCAATTTAACCTGTTTGTGTGGTCCCTCAAGTTTGAAATCAGGAGCTACTGCGGAAAATGCGTTTCCGCTGCCGAAGCAACCGTATAAAGTCAGCACGGTAAGTGAAATTCGAATGAGTGATGCAAACATAAGTAACTCCAGAATAAATATTACAAACAATAAAATCTATGCAATAAATCAATTTAACTTATTGATGATAATGGCTTTTTTTAGATTTATTTATTTGAGCAATTATGTGCTGTGACAAAAAGCAGGACGCTTTAAAAGCTGTCACTTTTTCGACAACTATCAATAATATAGCACTGTGGCATAAAAAATCGATGAAAACAGGAGAATATTTCTCATTTTTTAAGCATCGACAAAGAGTACTGACAGTTTAAGAAAATTGCCAGAACGATACTGAGGGTTTTGAAGAAGCGGTTACCATGTCCTGTAAAACTGCGATATGGTTTTTGTTACCCTGTTTTTATTATCTCTGCCATTATTAATTCATGTGCATTTGTGTTTAAAGCAGATGCATAAGCTAAAATATGATTCACCTATTTCACTTTTATATATTTCACTGAATATTAGAAAATGGCACCTTTATTAATCGATGGCCGCGACCTGTTAAAATTTGTTCTTGTTTCAGGTGTGACCGTGATCGCTGTATTTGCCAGTGGCATCTTTGTTGGTCATCAACGAGCTGCAACATTTTATCAGGCAGGAGTTGATGTTCATCCACTGCAGCTGCCAGAAAGAACCATGGTTGCCGATAATGCACTCGAAACACAGCAACCGCCAGTTATCGAAGCGGGTGAATTTATCGATGTCGACCATCCGGGGTCAGTGGCTAAACCAGTAACGAAAGATACCGAGATACCGGTCATGATGTCTGCATCTCAAATGACCACGGCAATACAGGAAGATGATAAAGCTGTCCCGGCTAAAATAATAAAACAGCCTAACAGCGGTCTGCTCACCGAAGTTGCAACGTCTGCAACGTCAAAGCAACAGTCAGATAAAAAAAAACCAGAAGCATCCGGTCGATGCTAAACAGGATGTGACTTCGATTCAAACGGGTATGGATAATACTTCGACGGTTTCGTCGCTAACAATGGATGACCTGGATGAGATTAAATACTCTATCCAGGTCGGCATGTATGGTCGTTTGATCAATGCTGAAAATATGGTGAAGATGCTCCAGGTCGAGCAGTATGAAGCTTATATTACAGACTATACAAATAAGAAAAATGAAACCAGATACAATGTCAGATTTGGTTACTTTCCGGATAGAAAGTCTGCACTCGCATCGTTAGAAAAGTTTAAGAACGATAACAATGGTGATGGATATCTGGTCAGGTTTTCTGCTGATAATATTGTCAACCTGGCTGATGCTGGTAGAGCTGGCTCGCCGCAGGTAAAGAGCAAAGATCTTGAAAAGTTATCAGAGCCAGCTGAGTCTCCATCGGTCACTACGACAGACAAGATATCTCAGGCAGACGTTTTTCCTGAAACGCTTATCAAAAGCAATTAGTAACCGAGAACCTCATCTGCAATAGTTAAGTCAACTTTAACCTCATCAGCAAGCCTTAACGATAATGTCAAAGACGATTAAAGTACTAAGTTTTGATCTTGATGACACACTGTGGCCATGCTTGCCAACCATATCGCGTGCCGAAACTTTATTGTATCAATGGTTATCTGATCATGTTCCAGTGATCACGCAACGTTATGATATGCATCAGCTACGTACTATGCGCAGTGAACTGTTTAAACGTCATCCTGAGCTCGCATATGATCTATCGAAGCTGCGTATCAGGTCTTTCGAATTGCTGGCTGAAGAATTTACGCTGCCCGATGACTGGATAGAACCCGCCTTTGAGGTTTTTTATGAAGCCCGACAGCAGGTCACCTTGTTCGATGATGTTAAACCAGTGCTAGATGAGCTGGTAAAAGACTATCGACTGGTGAGCCTGACCAATGGTAACGCCGATACGGTCAAAACCGGTGTCGATCACTGGTTCGATTTCGCACTCAACTCTGCATCGGTAGGAAAGCTGAAGTCTGAGCCAGACATATACCGGGAAATCCAGAAGCTGACTGAAATCGATGCACATCAGATGGTGCATGTCGGTGATGACCCGCAACATGATGTCTCCGGTGCAAAAGCATCCGGTGCATATGCGATCTGGTTAAACCGTCAACAGAAGCAGTGGCTACTGGAAGATTGTGAGCCTGATGCGGTCATCACAGAGCTGTACGAATTGCCCGAGGTTATTGATCGCCTGCTGGCAACTTAGCTATTTCAATGTGATAGTTCACTGATAATCCTATATAATTGATTACTTGGGATTATCTAGACGATATTTACAGATTGGCGAGCAAAACGAATGATTTTTAAGACCGATGACGTACGTATAACCGGACTTCAGGAAGTACTTCCACCGCAGGCGCTTCATGATGAGTTTCCGCTGGATGAAGAAGCATCACAAACGGTCTATCATGCACGTGAATCCATACACAACATCCTGCATGGTGAAGATGATCGCCTTGTAGTGGTTGTCGGTCCCTGTTCGGTACATGACCCTGAGGCGGCAAGGGAATATGCTTCAAGACTGAAGGTGTTAATGCACGAGCTGTCAGATGACCTGTGTATCATCATGAGGGTGTATTTCGAAAAGCCACGCACCACGGTTGGCTGGAAAGGGCTGATCAATGATCCTGACCTTGATGAGAGCTTCAAGATAAACAAAGGTCTGCGCATGGCAAGGCAGCTATTACGTGACCTGTCGATCCAGGGGATACCCGTCGGTACGGAATACCTTGATCTCATCAGTCCACAGTATATCGCAGACCTGGTCAGCTGGGGGGCCATCGGTGCAAGGACAACTGAGAGTCAGGGGCACCGTGAACTTGCGTCAGGATTATCCTGCCCGGTCGGTTTTAAGAACAGTACAGACGGTGGCTTTAAGATCGCTATCGATGCAGTGAAAGCTGCTTCCAATCCTCACGTATTCATGTCCCTGACCAAAGCAGGGCATTCTGCAATCTTCTCGACCAAAGGCAATAATGACTGTCATATCATTCTGCGTGGCGGCAAGCAGCCAAACTATGATGCAAAGAGTATTCAGCATGCCGCTGATCAGCTGGAAAAATACGGTCTAAAACCGCAGATGATGGTGGATTGCTCTCATGCAAACAGCATGAAAGATTTCCGCCGTCAGATCGATGTCTGCGAGAGTGTAGCCTCACAGATAGCCGATGGAGAGAACCGTATCATGGGAGTGATGCTCGAGAGTCACCTGGTAGAAGGCCGTCAGGACGTTATCGCAGGGCAGCCACTGACCTACGGACAGAGTATCACTGATGCCTGTATATCGTGGGAGAATACCGAAACCTGTTTACGTAACCTGGCATCTGCAGTGCGTAAGCGAAGGGATATCAACGCCCAGCAGGTCAGCGCTTAGCGCTGTGCGCAATGAATAATGAAAAGTGAAATACTAATTTGCTTGGTGGAATTACAGGAAATTGTCATCTCTCACATTCGTTCGAGATGAAAATACGTTTGAAAAGCTTTGTATTTTTCACTTTTCATTTTTTACTGCCCATAGTCACTACCGTGAGCTATACGTCCTCTCAATATAAGCCGAAATAACCTGTTCAAATTCCTCCGCAATATTGTCACCCTTAAGCGTCACGGTCTTCTCGCCGTCCTCGTAAACCGGCGCTACCGGTCGTTCACCTGTGCCCGGCAGGCTGATGCCGATGTTGGCGTGTTTACTTTCTCCCGGTCCGTTGACAACGCATCCCATCACAGCAACGGACATGTCTTCGACGCCCTGGTATTGCTCCTTCCACGACGGCATCTGTGTTCGCAGGTAGTTTTGAACCTGTGATGCCAGTTCCTGAAAATAGGTGCTGGTTGTTCGGCCGCATCCGGGGCAGGCAGTAACCAGCGGTACGAATGAACGCAGCCCCATGGTCTGCAGTATTTCCTGCGCGACCATGACTTCTTTCTCTCTAGCTG
>CBDUKK010000169.1:0-4800 GCA_965367795.1 uncultured Gammaproteobacteria bacterium | reverse complement strand
TTCATAAAAACTATCGAGTAGAATATGCTGCTTCTGAACGAACTCACTACGATGTACTCACAGCAGCAAGCAGCAACCGGCCCCGGACTTAACCCACAGCAGCGAAAAGCAGCCCGTACCATCGATGGTCCTATGCTGGTTCTGGCGGGTGCTGGCAGTGGTAAAACCCGTGTGATCACAGAGAAGATCGCCTACCTGATCGGTGAGTGCGGCATATCGCCTTCACGCATCGCAGCGGTAACGTTTACCAACAAGTCTGCCCAGGAGATGAAGACCCGGGTGAAAAAACTCGCCGGTAAAAAAGCCACGCGTGGCCTGCGGGTCTCAACGTTTCACCGGCTTGCACTCAACATCTTGCAGAAAGAGTACGCGGCACTGGATTATAAGCCCGGTTTTTCAGTGTTTGCCACCGGAGACTGTATCACTGTTTTATCTGAATTATTAAAAGTCACTGGCGAACGTGGTATGGATGCGGCCGAATCCGCGCACTGGCAGATCTCGCAATGGAAGAATGACGGCGTCATGCCGGAAGACGCAACCATCGTTGCGGAAGATGACAGGCAGTTTGGCATCGCTAAACTTTACAGCCAGTACCAGCGCCAGCTGCATGCATATAATGCTTTCGATCTGGATGACCTTATCCTGCAGACAGCGCATCTCTTCAAAACCCGCAAAGATATACTTGAAAAGTGGCAGCATAATATCCATTACCTGCTGGTGGATGAGTACCAGGATACCAATGCGATGCAGTATGAGCTGGTACGGATGCTTGCCGAAAAGCGCCAGTGTCTGACCGCCGTAGGTGATGATGACCAGTCTATCTATGCCTGGCGTGGCGCGAAACCGGAAAACCTGGTGCAGCTGTCCAAAGATTTTCCCACCCTGCAGGTCATAAAACTTGAGCAGAACTATCGGTCCAGTCGACGCATCTTAAAACTCGCCAACGAGCTGATAAAGAATAATCCGCATGTCTATGAGAAAAGGCTGTGGAGCGACCTGGGTATGGGGGAGAGCGCTCGCCTCATCCAGTGCCATAGCGAAGAGGATGAAGGTGAACGTGTCTGTATGGAGCTGCAGTCGCACAAGATCCAGAACCTGACCAGGTTTAAAGATTACGCCATCCTGTACCGCGGTAACTTTCAGGCGCGTGTGTTTGAAACCTATCTGCGTGGTATGCATATCCCTTATGTCGTCAGTGGCGGTATCTCTTTCTTTGAACGCACAGAGATAAAAGACATCGTGGCTTACCTGAGGCTGCTGGTTAATCCGGATGATGACGCCGCTTTCCTGCGGGTGATCAATACACCGCGGCGCAGTATCGGTGCAGCGACTCTGGAAAAACTCGGCAAGTACGCAACGCAGCGCGGCGTCAGTATGCTCACGGCCTGCAGTGAAGTCGGCCTGGAGTCAAAAGTCTCTAAAAGTGCGTATAAAAACCTTGGGCTGTTTTCAGACTGGCTGCTGAGATTGGCGTACCGGGCAGAAAATGAGTCAGCGACGGAAGTGACGCAGCAACTGCTGGATGATATAAATTATGAAAGCTGGCTGCGTGAACAGAGTAAGGATATCGAGACTGCAGAACGGCGCTGGCTGAATGTCATCGAGTTAATGGACTGGTTGGCGCGTCTGCAGAAGAAAGATGCAGATGCCAGTGTCGCCGAGCTTATGGCTCAGTTATCGCTGATGGATATCCTGCAGCGCAACCAGGATGAGAGTGATCTTGATGCGGTACAGCTGATGACCTTGCATGCTGCAAAAGGCCTGGAGTTTCCGCATGTGTTCCTGGTCGGATTTGAAGAAGAACTGATCCCTCACGCCACCAGTATCCAGGAAGATAATATCGAAGAAGAACGCCGGCTCGCCTATGTCGGCATCACCCGTGCAGAAAAAAGCCTGACCATGACCATGGCACGGACCAGAAAACGTTATGGTGAAAAGATCATCTGTGAGCCAAGCCGTTTTCTCGATGAGCTGCCGGAAGATGAGATAGAGTGGCTGGGCGGTAAGGCATCAAAAGAAAAATCAACAGAAGAAAAAGGCAGGTCGCACCTGGCCGGCCTGAAGGCCTTGCTAGGTTAGATTGAGTCAGGCCGGGATTGCCTCGTAATTTGCGCTGCGCTTATTGTGCGCGGATCATCTTTTCGGGCCAGTCCATGCTGTGCATGGTAAGCAGTGCCAGGCTCTGAGGTTTTGAAACCCCGTACCCCTGTATATAATCGACACCGAATCCTTCAAGGATTTTCTTGATGGCATCGTTTTCTACGAACTCGGCGATGGTCTGTTTGCCCATCGCTCTGGCGATATTGGTGATCGAACGCACCATCTCCTGGTCGATAGAATCCTTATCGATATCACGCACGAACATACCATCTATCTTGATGAAATCCACGGGCAGGTTCTTCAGGTAGGCAAAGGAAGAAAACCCGCTGCCAAAATCATCGAGTGCGAATGAACAGCCCAGCGCCTTCAGCTCAGAGATGAACTCGGTCGCTTTCATCAGGTTTGATATGGCTGCAGTCTCTGTTATTTCAAAACAGATTTTTGTCGCATCGATATCGAAGTCTTGCAGCCTGGTTTTGACGAAATCCAGAAAGTGTTCTTCACTGAAAGACTGGCCGGATAAATTTATCGAGAACTTGTACAGGCTGTTCGTCAGCTGCTGGTTTTCAGCTATCCAGCTGAATGTCTGCGTGATGACCCAGCGGTCCAGCTGTGCCATGAGGCCGTATCGTTCAGCAGCGGGTATGAAGGCGCCAGGCAGAATCAGCTGACCTTCATCATCTTTCATGCGCAGCAGTAACTCGATGGCAGAATCAGTGTGCTCATGCTGTTTTAGCGGAACAATGGACTGGTAATACAGTTCGAAGTTATTGTTTTCCAGGGCATGGGTGATCTTTGAGACCCACTGCATCTCACCGCGACGGCTCTCGATCTCCAGGTCGTGTTGTTCTGCCACATGAACACGGTTCCTGCCGTTGTCCTTGGCGCTGTAACAGGCAGTATCTGCTATACCCATGACATTGGCTATGTTTTTACTATGACAGTTTATCTCGACCACGCCTATGCTGGCACCAACCTTGAACGTTTTATCTTCCCAGACGAAGTGGAAATCCTGGATGGCATGCAGGATCTTGGTGGCAAGTTTAAAGGCTTTGCTGGATCTGCAGTCACTGAGCAGGATGCCAAATTCGTCACCGCCGAGGCGGGCGATGGTATCATGGCTTCGCACCTGGTTTTGCAGCAGTGATGAAAGCTGGCGTAGAAGTTCATCGCCAGCGACATGCCCGCAGGTGTCATTGACTACCTTGAATTCATCGAGGTCAAGATAAAACAGTGCGTGTACGCTATCATCTTCTATCGAAGCATTGATCAGTTCTTCCAGTCGTTTTTCGAATTCGTAGCGATTTATCAGGCCGGTTAGTGAATCATGGCTGGCCTGGTATGACAGCTGATTACGCAACTCATGTTCCTGGTTCATATTGCGGAAAGTCAGTGCCGTGCCGATCCGTTTCTCGGTCTTGTCCTTAATGGGTGTTACCGAGAAATCGACAGCGATCTCTTCACCGTTTATGTTTCTCAGCTTGGACTGGTTGATCATCGTCAGTGGCTGTTCGCTGTGTATCGCTTTCTGAACATAGAGGTTGTGGTTATTGGCACCGCTATCTCGTGTCAGGTAAAACACATCGATGATGGATTTTCCTTTAGCCTTATCGAAGGCCCAGCCCGTCATCTGTTCCGCCAGCGGATTGAGATAGTTGATACTGCCATTGGCATCAGTGGTGATGACTGCATCACCGATCGATTTTAGAGTGACCTGGGCAAACAATGCATCGTTGGCGCGAGATGCGTATTTTATTACGAACCAGGCGATCGACAGGCCGATAAGCAGAGCACCAAGTCCGAGTAAGCCGATCTGTACGATCGTTTTCTGATAGGAGGTATTGGCTGCCTCAAGTGAGTGCTTGGCTGCCTGGTCCTGGTATTCCAGCATGCTGGAAAGTTGTTCCAGAACCTGGTCCTGGGCGGGGATAGCCTTGTCCAGCAGCAGTCGTTTTGCTTCTTCTTCTCTATCGTTAAACAGTAGATCTACCACGGTATCCAGTAGTGGCACAGCCCTTTTTGTTAACTCGTACTGCTCTTCAGAATATGCGGCTTCGGTATCATCAAACTTGAGCTCGTTGAGTGCGATACGAGCCACCGCAAAGTTTGTCGCCAGTTGATTAAAGTGCAGATATTCTTCATCACGATCGAAAGGATCATCCATGTCGAGCATGCGCAGGAGGCTGATCGAACGCTCACGCGCTGCGGTATACATGGTGGTGATGTTAGCTGTTTTGGCATTGTACTTGTTAACAATGAGCTCCATGCTGCGGTTAATGTCGCTCATCTGCTTGTAACCGACGAGCACCACTGACACCATCAATACCATGACGGCTAAAAACCCGACTAGAACCAGGTGCTTGGAATGATTTGAAAACATTGACTCAATAATAGTTATTTATGAGGAAATTACTAGGAAATGGTCAATGGACAGTAAATTATTGATACTGTTAAAAGTTAACAAAATGTAACAATTCAACTATCGATATAACTATATAAGGGCAGTATAATGCTCGCCGTTATCAATTTACTTTTTTAAAGGAAAAACGGGATGAAAATACAAAACTTGAGCGCGTTAATCTTATGTACAGCATCAATGCAGGCAGTCGCTGAGGAAGCATACTGGATAGGTACTGACGGCGAATATGTACACGACAGGAATGGTCATTGTGTGCGCACTATCTGGTGGACACCTGAAGC
>CBDUKK010000168.1:0-4811 GCA_965367795.1 uncultured Gammaproteobacteria bacterium | reverse complement strand
CGCCACTCAGAGAGTAGCTGCCTTCTATATAAACAGTCCTGCCGATCATGTCTGGCTCACCCACACCTGTGGGCAGGTAAAGTGCATCGTCATCAGCGGCAAACAGGTCGACATCAACGCCACAGTAATCAGCGACTGCCGGTGACATACCACCTATCGATATAGGCACATTATCCGCCGCCAGCAGGTCGATCACATAAGGTACGCCGGTCGATGTGGGTGTCGTCGTCGTGTGCGCCTGTGCCTGCGGAACAACCACATCCAGTATCCTTTCAAGTGCTGCAGAAAAAGAAGCACCACAGGTGGTTTCGATCGTTGTACTGGAGATAACGAGATATGCCCTGGTCAGGGTAACCGTGTGCCCCTCAGCAGTGTTAAACACTTTATTACCCGCCATCATTTGCGGCGCATTCGCAGGCGATGCAGCAGCGCTCATGCTCACAGCTGTCACCGCTGAAGAATCGCCAGAGCTACTACTCGAGCCACATGCGGTTAAACCTAAGGTCAGCAGGCAAGCCAGCAGTGTATTAATGTATTTGAAAATCATAAGTTAATCCGATATTGAAAATAGTACCTTCTTCATGATCACCATTCAGTGCATCGATAGCGGGAAATTTAACCGTAGCGTTTAACAGCAGGTCCTGCACCATGGTATAGATAAATCCCGGTGCAATAAAAATAATAGTGCCGCCTGAATCCGGATCGTCAACACCTGAAAAAGTATCTTTCTGACTACTGCGACCTTGTAGCCCTAAATAATAGGCGACACTGTGCTTAGACGCATACTGTGCCATCGCGTTATAGACAAGCGCATCACCGGCCTGAAACTCCTGGTAACCTTCAGAGGCGATGTGATATGTTGCACTGGTGTAATACATGTAAGGGTAATTATAATGCGCATACCAGGCACCGGCATTTATTACGGTAGCGCCCTGGCCTACCTGCACATCAAAATCAAGCGGATCGCCATTGTCATCAACCGCCTCTGATGCACTTGGCAATTTTAGACCACCAAGCAATCCATACATATGTTTTTGCATGAACTCCTTCTCCTGCATAAAACTTTTAACTGTCAGCGTGACATCGCCCAGTGCCGTTACTTCTTCCTGCGCCAGGTTAAATGATTCCAGCTGGCGGTTGATATAGGGTATGTTTACGCCAAGCATTACCCTGGAACTCGGCGCATAAGCCAGCCTTAATGAAACTCTTTGCTCATCGATAACTTTTTTATTAAAACCCTCACGTCCCAGTTCCTCGCTGCGCGACAGGTAATTCAATGAAAGCCGCAGGCGATCTTCATAGGGTTTTTCCGCACCCATCAAAGTCAGTGTAGGGTCGCCGACCATGCAGGTCGAGCAGGCGACAGCGACAGGCGCTGCAAGAAAGCAGCATGAAAACACAACGGACTTTTTTATCATGTTCGTCTAGGGGCACATCGCATGTTTCGGAACATCTTCAAAGGGGTTTGACAGATCATCTCGGCAGACGAATTTCCAGTCAGTCAGGCTTTTGAAAAACTCGATGAGATCAAGCCGCTCATCTGCCGTTATGACAAATCCGGTAATGAACAGGCTCTTGTTTTTATTCAATGCACCATCACCTGCATTAGGATCAGGCGGCAGAATCTCACGCCCGCCTCTTGAGTAATGATCGATCACTTCATCCAGTGTCGCTATACTGCCATCATGCATATAAGGTGCAGTCAGCTCGATATTCCTTAATGTAGGCGCACGGAATTTTCCTTCATCTTCGGCAAGCAGGGTAAATTCTCGCAGACCATGATTATCAGCCGGATACAGGTAATCACCGACGCCATCGCCATCACCGTCGATATTGTATAAGGCATTATTATGGAAGGTGTTATGTGTGAAGGTAGAACCCTCATGGTCTACCGAATCACTGAAGTTAAAACCGCCGTGACAGTGAAAACATTCCAGTCTCTCACCGAAGAACAGTTCTCGACCACGCTTTGCTGATTCAGACATAGTACTGGCTTCGCCACGGTTCTCTTTATCATACTCAGAATCACCAGAAATCATGATGCTGGCAAATGCCGCGAATGCCTTAACTGCCGTTGCCAGGGTAATGGCTTCAGCCTCATCGGGAAATGCATCGGCGAACATCTTCGGATAGTCAGGCGGGTTACCGGCAAATGAGGTGCCGGCATAGTCCGCATTTGATGGCGACTTTAATCTGTTAAGGATTTCATCGACATGTCCGGCCCAACCGAGCTCTACAGGGTCCTCATTTAAAACAACCGCCAGTGCCTGGTCATGCATATTTACTATCTGGGGGTTTGCCCAGTTCATCGTCCCGTTATAAGCGACATTGGTCATACTCATGGCATTACGAGCATGAACGTCAGCCTCGGAACCAACCGACAATCTAAGCCCATCAGTAAATGCCTTCTCCTGCAGATGGCAATCAGCACAGGATTGCGTCTGGTTGAACGACATATTACGGTCATAGAACAGCAGACGCCCCAGCCCGACCTTCTCCATACTCAGAGGGTTGTCTTCTGACTCTCTTGGCAGTGGGAAACCACAGGGCAACTCTACCGGGGCACCGGTTCCACATTCACCGAACACTGCACTGGAAACAACCGGTGTTTCAACGACAGCTGCTGGTGGCTCAGCGTCAGACCCAGAGCAACTCGCCAGCAAGAAGCTGGCGAAGATGCTGACAGGCAACACGGTGAGAGTATTTAATGTTAAAAAACGCATAATAAAATCACCGCATTCTAACTGATATTTGAGACAGCTTGCTATTGTTTAGTCACCAGTCTCTGACCGGCGTCATAGATAGATTTCACCCCAGTAAGGCTTCGACCATAATCATAATCAAGGCCCAGGCGAGGCATGATCTCTTCACAGTCATCATCACCAACAAATGACATACAACCAGCTTTCGTACCAGCACTATTAACCTTCATGTCATTACCCTCAAACACCCTTGCCGGGTCGACCGCGATGACATCATTCACGACATCAAAGTTAGCCACACAAACTTCAAAAGTATTTGGTTCAGTGCATGGCGTAGCAGGCGCTTCAGTTTTTGTCATCGGATCAGGGCAACCTTGAGCACCAAGGTGAAGGACGAAAGGTGTCGCCGTGCCAGCCGGATCACCCATGCCGTCGATTCGTATATATTTGTAACCGATCTTCCACGCCCAGTACATAGATGAATCATTCAATGGTGATTCTACAGCACTAACATCGAGGTGATTTTTGTCTACCGGCACACCCACAGTAAAACAGATTTCAGCATCATCCAGGTCAACAGTTGCCGGCACTGTCACCTTACCAGCCAGCACATTATTGGTCTCAGGGGTTCCTGTTCCACAACCATCTTCAAAATCCAGCAAGGCAACATTATCTCTTTGCCAGACACCATCCTGAGTCAGCTCGATCGCATGTTTTTCACTGGTTAGCGGGTCCTTGATATGCGCATCATGCACATACATTCTAAAATCTGTGATTTTATAGTCATCACCGCCAGTTCCTATACCCGTATAAGTATCACCACAGGCGAAATCAGCACCGTTAACCTGTGCCGCGAAGTCCACAGAAACCTCAGCCGTTTCAGGCGGTACTATTTCATCGAGGATAGCCGCAGCTTCATCTTCGGAACAAGCACTAATCATCACTGAAGATAGCAGCACACAGAAAATCGGGGATTGCTTAGCGAATAGATTCATAATTTTTCTCACAACTTTTTTATAATAATGAAGGACACTAAAGCAATTTACATGCCAGAATACATTTACATTAAATTCAATATGTTGAGATCAGGACTTGAATAGAAATCGTGTGATATAACACACCTTGTAGAAATTATTTACAAAAAAACATGATTTAAAACTAGGATATTTCGGCAAGCACCTGCTGCATCATATTGATGGCCTGGCCATGGTAACCACCGCCGAACATATTAAGGTGATTGATGATGTGATAGATGTTGTAGAAAGTCTTACGTACAGCAAAGCCTTCATCAAGCGGGTAAGCATCCTGGTAGCTGGCATAAAAATCCGGAGCAAAACCACCGAATACATAAGTCATCGCCAGGTCTGCTTCACGGTCACCATAATAAAATGCCGGATCAAAGATAACCGGGGTGCCGTCACTCAGGCCGGCGACATTCCCACCCCATAGATCACCATGCAGCATCGATGGCACTATATCCCGGCCAATAAAGAGTACCGGCATCTCGAGCAGCAGCCTGTCACCGAGTGACTGCAGCTCACCGCCATAGCCATTCTGTGCAGCAAGTTTCAACTGATACCCCAGGCGCTGCTCTCGCCAGAAATCCAGCCAGTCGGCCTGCCATTTATTAGGCTGGTGCGTATCGCCGATCGTGTTATCGATCTCCCAGCCAAATCGATCAGCCGCCACTTTATGCATCGCCGCCAGTTGCTGCCCAAGCGCAGGCTGATCAGCGCGGCCCCTCATATCAAGGAGCTCCATGACGATATAACTTTGTTCCCGGTTTTCACCGTAGCATACCGGGCGGGGAACTCTGATGGTTGCGGAGGCAGCCATTGCCTGCAGACCCAGGGCCTCGGCTTCAAACATCGCTTTTTGGCCGGGGACATTAGTTTTAACGAAATACCGCTGATCATTCTCAGCCGTCAATATAAATGCAGCATTGATACTGCCACCAGCAACACTTTGCTGCTGCCTGAGCAGAAATGCCTTACCGGTGATCTGCTCTATATGCTGAGTGATTGTTTGCCACTGCTTCATCCTGCGAAGATTAGCAACTTTAAATCATGTGTAAAACGGTAAATACGTTAAACAGCTGTTTAAATCACT
>CBDUKK010000167.1:0-4826 GCA_965367795.1 uncultured Gammaproteobacteria bacterium | reverse complement strand
ATTACGGTGCCGTCTGTACCCCGGATTTTTTTGGTTATAACGGGTCGATGCAGTTGCAGTATCGCGGCCGCCTGGACGCCAGCCGTAAGGAGGCTGCAGCGACAGATGTGAGGCGAGACCTGTTTGATGCCATGGTGCAGGTCGCCGAAACCGGTCGCGGTCCGGCTGAGCAGATTCCCAGTATGGGCTGCTCGATCAAGTGGAAAGAAGGCTGAAGTGCCGCCTGGCTGATCAGTAGCCGTATACGTCTTTCAATAGATCTGAGTAGCCGTCGTAGGTCTCGCTGCTGGCAGGATCAAATCTTTCCATCTTTAGTTCGGCCAGCATGGCTTTGCCTGCCTCGGTGTTGTGCGCGTTTACCAGTGCCTGGCGGATCTTTTCCCTGACCTCTTGCGGTACGTCGGGAGATGCTGAGAGCCCCATATGCGGTACTGGCTCGGTGGTCATGACGATATTCAGGTTGCTGTAAGTCGACGCCAGCCGCGTCGGAATGATGGCGGCATCGAGTTCACCGCTCTGTATTTTTTCCACGGCCACGGTGGTGTTTATCTCCCATATATACATGGGGATGCGCATCGGGTTGGTGAACAGCTCTTCGAGACGTAATGCACCCAGGCTCGGTGAGGGCATGGTGGCGACTCTTAAACCGATGAGCTCCTCTACATCGAGAATGAAATTGTCTTCGCTGGTGACGATGGAGAAGCTGACCGTGTCAGGCAGTTTTGCCAGCACGGTATAACCCTGCTTTTTTATTCGGTAGTCAGTGAAGTGGGCTGCATCCAGCACCAGGTCGAAGCCTTTTTCTCTCTTGCGCATCTTGGTCCAGTAGAAAAGGAAATTGCGCTGTGTATATATAGATATAGTATGCCCGGTTTCTGCTGACAGGTAGTCGGCCAGTGGCTGGTAGCTCGTTTTAAGTTCTTTCTCAGGCAGGATGGGTTGCACGGCGAGGAAGTATTCCGCTGCCTGGAGAATGGAAGCGTAGCAGAAGGTGGTAAGGAATAGTAACGTAGAAAAAGTTCTAGCAATCCGTTGATGCATGAATCAGTGCCCCTGTTAAGTTTTTGTTTTATATATTTATAGTTCATTTATCTACGATCGTGTTGAATTATTGACAAACGGTTTGAAGCAGTCAGCTCCAATGGATATGACGGTGTCAAAACGATGATGTCGAGCTTGAGTCGCTGCCTGTTTGATGCGCTATCTTGGTGAAACCAGCCTGGAATGTCTCTATCGCTTCTAAATAATTGAATTATTGGAAGAATGTTTATATCTCTTTGTGTAACTTGCTCATTGCGCTGAATTAGGGGAAAATACGCGCCTTTCAATGACACTGGCATGGCGATTCACGAGCTGTCTGGGGTGCTTTAATCATTGATTTCAAAAGAATTTTTGTCGCTTCGCGAGTGTTGTTATGCACTTGTTGTGGCGGCTCTTTCAGTTACAAAAACTTAATCGGAGAGCAATATGCCTTCACGTAAAGACCTCGCAAACGCCGTTCGTGCCTTGAGTATGGATGCTGTTCAAAAAGCAAATTCAGGCCACCCTGGTGCACCTATGGGTATGGCGGATATCGCTGAAGTATTGTGGAACGACAACATGAACCACAATCCAGCTAATCCAAAATGGAGCAACCGGGACCGTTTCATCCTGTCAAACGGCCATGGTTCCATGCTGATCTACTCACTGTTACACCTGACTGGTTACGATCTGTCTATGGACGATCTGAAAAACTTCCGTCAGTTGCACTCAAAGACTCCGGGTCACCCCGAGTATGGTTATGCACCAGGCGTTGAGACCACTACAGGTCCATTAGGTCAGGGTATTACTAACGGTGTCGGTATGGCGATTGCTGAAAAAGCACTGGCAGGCCAGTTCAACCAGAAAGGCCACGATATCGTCGACCACCACACCTACGTGTTCCTGGGTGACGGCTGTATGATGGAAGGTATCTCTCACGAAGCATGTTCACTGGCTGGTACGCTGGGCCTGGGCAAGCTGATCGCGTTCTGGGATGACAACGGTATCTCGATCGACGGCCACGTTGATGGCTGGTTTACTGACAATACACCGAAACGTTTTGAAGCTTACGGCTGGCACGTGATTCCTGCTGTCGACGGACATGATCCTGAGGCTGTCGCTAAAGCGATGGAAATGGCGAAAGCGATGACTGATAAACCAACACTGATCTGTTGCAAGACCACTATCGGTTTTGGTTCGCCAAACAAGGCGGGCAGCCATGCATGTCACGGTGCGCCCCTGGGTGAAGAAGAGATTAACCTGACCAAAGCAGCGCTGGGCTGGGATCATGCGGCATTCGAAGTGCCTGAAGATATCTACGCAGGCTGGTCTGCTAAAAAGAAAGGTGCGGATGCAGAAGCGGCATGGAACGAAAAGTTCGCGGCATACAAGGCCGAGTTCCCTGAGCTGGCTGCTGAGTTCGAGCGTCGTATGGCGGGTGACCTGCCTGCAGACTGGGCTGAGACATCTGGCGCCTACATCGCGGCTGTTAATGAAGAAGCCAAGAGCCCTGCGACACGCCAGGCTTCACTAGCGTCTATCGAAGCTTATTCACCGATGCTGCCTGAGCTGTTCGGCGGTTCTGCTGACCTGGGCTGTTCTAACCTGACCGAATGGTCTGGTTACAAGCCGATGGATGCCAACGAAGTATCTAACTATGTACGTTACGGTGTACGTGAGTTCGCTATGTCTGCCATCATGAACGGTATCTCGCTGCACGGCGGTCTGATCCCATTCGGCGCAACATTCCTGATGTTCTCTGAATATGCGCGCAACGCACTGCGCATGGCGGCACTGATGAAGATCCGCAGCCTGTTCGTCTATACCCATGACTCTATCGGTCTGGGTGAAGATGGTCCTACGCATCAGCCTGTCGAGCAGATTCCTACATTACGTATGATTCCGAATATGTCTGTATGGCGTCCATGTGATGCGGTCGAGTCAGCAGTGAGCTGGCAGCAGGGTATCGAGCGTAAAGACGGTCCTTCTTGTCTGATCTTCTCTCGCCAGGGTCTGCCTCACCAGGAACGTACCGATGAGCAGATCGCTGACATCGCTAAAGGCGGTTACATCCTGAAAGATTGTGACGGTGATCCTGATGCAGTCATCATCGCTACCGGTTCTGAAGTGGCGCTGGCAGTCGAAGCGTCTAATTCATTAACCGCCGCAGGTAAGAAAGTACGTGTCGTTTCTATGCCGTCTGTAGATGCATTTGAATCACAGGATGATGCTTACCGTGCAGCAGTCCTGGGTAGTGGTATCCCGACTGTAGCTGTCGAAGCGGCTGTTACTGCTGGCTGGTACAAGTACGCTGATGCAGTCGTCGGTATCGACCACTTCGGTGAATCTGCACCTGCTGACCTGCTGTTCAAAGAATTTGGCTTCACTGTAGAGAACGTTGTGAAAGCTGTTGAATCTGTACTGTAAAGTTCTTGTAAAAATTAAATTTTAATTATTAAAAATATACTGGAGAAATAATCATGACTATTAAAGTCGGTATTAACGGTTTTGGCCGTATCGGTCGTATGGCTTTTCGTGCGATTGCAAAAGACTTCCCTGAAATCGAAGTAGTTGGTATTAATGACCTGCTGGACGCTGACTACCTGGCATACATGCTGAAGTATGACTCGGTTCACGGTAACTTTGACGGTGACATCGCTGTAGACGGCAATAACCTGATCGTAAACGGTAAAACGATCCGACTGACTGCTGAACGTAATCCTGCTGACCTTAAGTGGGGCGACATCGGTGCAGAACTGGTTATCGAATGTACCGGTTTCTTCCTGACCGAAGAAAGCTGCCAGGCACATATCGATGCTGGCGCTAAGAAAGTTGTTCAGTCTGCACCTTCTAAAGATGGCACACCGATGTTCGTATACGGTGTTAACCACAATGAATATGCTGGTCAGGCAATCGTTTCTGCGGCATCTTGTACTACTAACTGTCTGGCTCCTGTGGCTAAAGTTATCAATGACAAGTGGGGCATCAAGCGTGGCCTTATGACTACCGTTCACGCTGCAACTGCTACACAGAAAACTGTTGACGGTCCTTCTATGAAAGACTGGCGCGGTGGTCGTGGTATCCTGGAAAACATCATCCCGTCTTCGACTGGTGCTGCTAAAGCTGTAGGTGTTGTACTGCCTGAGCTGAATGGCAAGCTGACCGGTATGGCTTTCCGTGTTCCTACTTCTGACGTTTCTGTTGTTGACCTGACTGTTGAGCTGAACAAAGAAGCTTCATACGACGAAATATGTGCTGAGCTGAAAGCAGCATCTGAATCTGGTGACATGAGCAAGACTCTGGGTTACACAGACGAGAAAGTGGTTTCTACTGACTTCCGTGGTTGTGGTTTCTCTTCAATCTTCGACGCAGAAGCTGGTATCGCTCTTGACGGCACTTTCGTGAAACTGGTTTCATGGTACGACAACGAGTACGGTTACACATGTAACATGCTTCGTTTCGTCGAGCACGTCTCCAAGTAAGGATCTTTTGTCCGGGAGCGGCGTTGCGGGAATAATTTGAGTGCTCACGTACTGATGTACGCTCCGCGCTCAAATCATTCCCGCGCCTTGCTCGCGAACAAAATCTCCTCACTTGCCTTTCTGTAGGAGCGGAATTTATTCCGCGACCTGCTCAAAGGTAAACGTGACTTATTTGATATTCAGCCCGGTTGGTTTTCATTAACCGGGCTGGTGTCTTTAAACAACACTGTAAGTGTTGTTTGTTAAGAACTGCATTTGAGCAGATATTTTTAACAAACAGTATTTAAAATCAAAACAATTTTTTGGAGTTTTTCATGTCTTTTA
>CBDUKK010000166.1:0-4842 GCA_965367795.1 uncultured Gammaproteobacteria bacterium | reverse complement strand
TCTTTATCGGCCGGGTTACGCTGATCAGGGAGGATCTTGTTAGCGAAATATTTGTCTGCGTCTTCCAGATCGACCGGTTTTTCTTCGATATCCACCATTGGCAGCTCATAGTCACTCCAGCCACGCAAACCGGTCTTCAGCGAGATGACATTTTCGTATCCCATCTGCTGCAATGTATAGGCCGCCAGTGTGGTCCGATTCCCTGACCGGCAGACCAGCAGAACCGGTTTATCCCGGGCTTTTACCAGTTCCGGCTCTGTTTCTTCGAAATCCCATTCACAGGCATTCTCCAGGATACCCCTGGGCACATGCAGCGAATCAGGAATATGCATGGTGTCATATTCATGCGTTTCCCGAATATCGACGATCAGCGTTTCAGGATGTGATTCGAGATATTCTTCTGCATCCCAGGGCATCATCTCCTTAATTTTCGGGGCGATTTCACTAGCAATTTGTGCAAATGTTTTCATCGTTTAATTCTAATATATTTAAAAGTGTGAAGAAATTTTAGTCAGTGATGGAGATATAGTTTAAAGCTTTGAACCACAGAGACACAGAGGGCACTGAGGTTTTCGATGTTTGAAGCATTGAAATGTTTTTCTCAGTGTTCTCTGTGTCTCTGTGGTTAAAAAGTTTTAGCTGTTTTCCTTTTTACGCAAGCCATGTTCGACCGCCATGACGGCTGCCTCGACACGTGAATGGATATTCAGTTTTCTCAGGATAGCTTTTACGTGTAATTTGACGGTGCCGTCAGATATACCCAGGTTTCGCGCGATCAGTTTATTGCTCTGGCCTTCAGCGAGCAGGCATAAGATCTCTGTTTCGCGAGGTGTGAGGTCAGAGAAGGGGCCGTCATCGTCATCTATGCTGGTCTCACCCTGTACCATTCGTGCCAGCGCATCGGTCAGGTCAGCGGCAACGACGTTCTTACCATTTTCTATGTCACGCAGTGCACCGACCAGTTCTTCCGGTTCCATGTCTTTTAGCAGGTAACCCTGGGCGCCGGTGCGTAGTGCTTTGATAAGGTCGCTCTCATCATTACTGGTGGTGAGCATGACCACGGGTGTCGTCGGCAGCTCTTTGCGTAATATTGGCAGCGTGTCGAGGCCGCCCATATTGGGCATGCGCAGATCAAGCAGGATGATGTCTGGCTGAATCTGTTTTGCCAGTTCTATGCCTTCTTTGCCATCGGCAGCAACGCCGGCAACATCGATACTTCGTTGTTCCAGCAGGCCTTTGAGCCCATCCCGGAATAGTGCATGGTCATCAATGATTATTACGCGCATATGTATTATTCAGTCTTTTATATGAAATATTTAGTTTAGAACGCTGAATTTATCACGAATCAGATTCAGTGTCCTGATAACTGAAGCGAAGCTCAACCCGGGTACCTTCATCCGGTTCGCTCTCGATCTTCAGTCTGCCGCCTAGATGTTTGGCCCTCTCTTTCATAATGGTCAGGCCGAGGTGGTCGCCTTCGGAGCTTTGAATCTTCTCCTGGTCGAAGCCCTTACCGTCATTTTCTATCAGGATGCGGATATTCCCGTCATTATCTCGTGTTAGCAGCACGCGCACGATATAGGCATTGGCATGCTTCTTGATGTTGGTGAGTGCTTCCTGAACGATACGGTATGCATTCAGTTCCATATTTGATGGTAATGCAAGGGTCTGTTCTTCACACTGTAGCAGGATGTGTATGCCAGTTTCTTTACGAAATTTTTCGACGGCACGTTTCACGGCAGGTACCAGTCCCTGCTGTTCGATAGGTACCCTGCAATGTGCGATCAGTTCACGCAGATCGGTAGTCGCCTCATCGAGTGCATGCTCGATAGAATCGATGGTTTTGAAGGCCATGAAATCGCCGACTGGTTGCAGGCTCTGATCGAGGATGCGTACCTGAAATCGTACAGAGGCCAGTGACTGTGCCAGTGAATCATGTAATTCATTGGCGATGATGTTACGTTCGTTTTTGACCAGCTGCAGACGGTTCTCCTTCTCGATGGATGTGCGTTCAAAGAACTCACCCAGGTGTGCTCCCAGCGATAGCAGTAGATAAGCCATCTCTTCATTGATATCTATTTCATTCTCGACGAACAGGTTGATCACGCCGAGGGTTCGGATCTTGAAGCGAACCGGAATGCATAGCTGCTTAGGTGGTAAATTATCGATGTCCAGCTCGTTCTTGCGTATCTGGATCTCATCGATAACGTCTGTCTCAAAACTGAAGAGGTGACCATCGATAGGAGCATGCTGGAGACTGTTGGCCTGGTCTTCCGTAATGCCAAAATAAGCGATAAGGTCCATCAGGCCTTCATCTGTGATCAGCTGAATGGATCCCGCGCTGGCATTGAAATGCTGTCTTAATAAAACCAGGAAATCATGGAGTACCTGGTTCTCTTCATGGGCTGAGCTTAATGCACTGGTAATCCGATAGAGCAGGGTAAGTGATGAAGGGCTCCATTCGAATGTCGACGACTCAGCCATAGGATATGATTGATCTCGCCGGGTTATTCAGTCGGTGGTACGAAATTCGGATCGTTCGGATTCATGAATATAAACTGAAATTTCTCCGGCTCAAGTTCAACGAAATCGATAGTAGTGTCCTTCAGCAATTCAGCACTGGAAGCAGATAATATGATCTCTATATCTTCGGTGGATACTGTTACGTCGTCTTCTTTACTGTCGTCAAATCCCATGCCGTAATGGATACTGTTATCCTCATTGCGTGTCGCAGCGATACGCAATGCCATACCTTCGGCCTTTCCCTGATCGGCAGATAGTTTGATTTGTGCAGCTGCAGCTGGAGTTACTTTTATCATAGTCTTTAAGTGTTATTACTGGTTAAGATTTTTGTGGTTTCTAGCAAAGTCTATAAAACGCTGTGCCCATGGGTTATTCCAGGTGTTTCGCTGATGCGTGTAGTTTGCCAGCAGGTTCTTATACACATAGCCATCAGATTTACCGTTGATGCCCGTACCGCGTTTAACTTCAAAGGCAAATTGTACATTATTCCCAACTTTATTAAAGCGCGAATAATGAAACTCGTGTGCATTGATTATATTCGCTTCCTTCCAGGAGGCAGGTCTGGGCCAAAGACTGTTCTCGGTTTCCAGTAGCTGTACGTAGCCTCGACCCTGCGGGCGCTTCTCCATGATGATGTCGGTGTCGATACAGCCTACCATCTCACGACTTTCATTGTTCCATTGAATCGAACGAGCGAGGTACATCAAGCCACCACACTCTGCATAGGTGGGGAGACCATTGTCGATAGCGGTCTTTATTGCTGAGCGTAAGGTCTTATTAGCTTCCAGCTCATTCATGTGAGTTTCAGGAAAGCCGCCACCTATGAACAGGGCATCGATCTGTGGCAGTTCGCTCTCATGACAGGGGTCGATTTCGATGATCTCGGCGCCTGCATCCTGCAGAGCCTGCAGGTCATCGGGATAGTAAAAGCCAAAAGCAGAACAGCGTACCAGGCCTAGTTTTATATCTTTTGTGGTCGTTTTAGTCTGCACTTCCGGAACCGATGAATCCACTTTTAGTTCTGCTGCGGTGTTCGCGATCGATACTACGGCATCCAGGTTAACCTGATCATTGACCGCATCGGCTAGCAGGCTGATCTTGTGTTCACAGAAGGGGTCTTCATGACCAGGAACCAGGCCCAGGTGGCGTTCATCGATGTTAAAGCGTTTATCGGTATGTATGGCGCCGACCACTTCGACATCGGTGTAATGCTCGATGACACTGCGAAGTTTGCTTTCATGGCGTGAACCGCCAAGTTGATTGAGGATGACGCCCTTGATCGATACCTCTTTATCAAAGGCCTGGTAACCGAGTATCAGGGGAGCTATGCCCCGGGTCATGCCGCGGGCACTCAATACCAGGATGACCGGTGTTTGTGTGAGTGTCGCCAGGGCAGCATTACTATTGCTGCCGTCCAGATCCAGGCCGTCGTAAAGACCCTTGTTACCTTCTATGAGCGTAATGTCGGCATCTCGTGACTTGCTCTGCATCAATGACAGGATCTCATCACGTTCCATAGTATAAAAATCGAGGTTATAACAATTCCTGGCAGTTGCCTGCGACAGCCAGTAGGGGTCGATGTAATCAGGACCTTTTTTGAAGCTCTGTACGTCCAGACCACGCTGTTTTAAAGCTGCGCACAGGCCGATACTGACAGTGGTCTTGCCAGAAGATTTGTGAGCAGCTGAAATGAAAAGTCGTGACATCGCTACAGGTTACAGTAGAAGACAGGTAAAAAAAACTTATAACTAAAAAGGTCGCTCATGTGTATAAACACAAGAGCGACCTTTTTAGTTGATCTTATTTTTTATTTGGCGTGTGGATCAACAGCAGAATCTGCCAATGAAACTGGCAGGAACCTCAGGACCTTAAGTGCAAAAGCAACGATGAACAGGGTCAGCGCCATGCCGCCTAAACCCAGCATGATTTCTGGCAGGCTAGGCGTATAGCTGTTGACTACGCCATCATAGAACGAACTGCTGACTTCGTATCCTGGAAATATCTCCAGAGGATATGCCTGACCGGCGATCAGTATGGTGTATATCTTGGCCATGCCACCGATGATGACCATTGTGCAGATCAGGCCTAATGTGGTACGGCAATTCTTGACACCTGGGGCATAGATGAGCGCCAGTGGTATCAAACCACCGATGATGACTTCGCCAACCCAGAATATGGTCGTATAGATACCACCTTCCATGAGCAGGAATTTTTCGACACCGTGGTGTTGTGTGGCATACAGGTTAGTCAGGTGATAAACCGCGGTAAAATACAGCACAGATGCCACGAACACACCCAGCAGGTTTCTCAGACGGTTGA
>CBDUKK010000165.1:0-4862 GCA_965367795.1 uncultured Gammaproteobacteria bacterium | reverse complement strand
GCCACCCAGTCCAAGAAGTGATAAAAACTGGCGTCGTTTGCTTATCTTCATCGCAGTCTCCCGGTTAAGTCGATACTAGCTTATAATTGACGTTTATTAACTGTAGCACAGGTGTTTGCGTGTTTTCTTCCCTATTACTTGACGAGCCACTGCTCGAGGCTGTAGCTCAGCTCGGTTTCAAAGAGATGACTGAAGTTCAGACTGCGGCTATTCCGGTAGCGCTTGCAGGCAGGGATATGATCGTCAATGCTAAAACCGGTAGCGGCAAGACGCTAGCCTATGTACTGCCGATGTTACAGCAGATTCTCGATAACCCACAGAGCCTTACACAGGCGATCATCCTTGCACCGACTCGTGATCTATGTCGTCAGATCAATAAACAGTGCACACTCCTGGCACAGTTTACCGACATCAGCACAGCGATAATCATCGGTGGTGAAGATCCGAAACATCAGATCAAAGCACTGGAAAAATATCCAGATATCATCATCGCAACACCCGGGCGGCTGCTCGAACATGTAAAACGGGACATGGTAGTGCTCGATGCCATCAATATACTGGTACTCGATGAGGCTGACCGCATGCTGGCCATGGGTTTCAGTGATGACGTGATATCGATTGCCAGCCAGTGTAATGAAGAGTCGCAGACCGTTCTCTACTCTGCCAGTTTCAATCAGAACAAGTTCAGTGAGCTGATCGATGCCATCCTGTTTGAACCAGAGATCATCCTGGTCGATAGTTCACGAGAGAGTAATGAAAATGTCAGTCAGCAGAAGATACTCGCAGACGACAACGCGCACAAAATAAAACTTTGCCAGTACCTGCTGGAACAGGAGACGTTCACCAAAGCGATCATATTTGCCAATAAGAAAGAAACTGTCAACCAGGTAAGCTCGGCCCTGCAGTCAAAGAATATTACAAATGCGTTCATTCATGGTGATGTGGAACAGGACATCCGCAACCGTCTGTTGAGAAATTTTAGAAATGATGACCTCAATGTTCTGGTAGCAACCGATGTCGCCTCTCGTGGCCTGGATATCCCGGACCTGGATCTGATCATCAACTTTGACGTGCCCCGTAATGGCGAAGACTACATGCATCGAATCGGCCGTACCGGGCGGATGTTCGAATCTGGGCAGGCGATCACGCTGGTCAATGCCAATGAATGGAACAATATGATCAGCATCGAAAATTTTCTTAAGATCGACTGTTCCGAGCGAAAGATAAAACCACTGGCTGCAAAATTTAAAGGGCCCGAAAACAGGAAAACTTCAGGTAAATCTTACGGTAACAAGCGAAAGAAAATAAACAAGGTCAAGAAGGATAAGACAAAAATAAAAACCCGTGTACGAGACAGGAAAAACATCGGTAAGCGGAGAAAGCCATCAGAAAAGAAAACCGGTGACAAGAAGTCCGGAGAATAAACGATAAGGCTGGTTATGATGAAAAACACGATTATAATTTCATTATGTTTTTTAATTGCCGGCTTTCTTGCCGGGTATTTTATCTATGCTCAGCGAGCAGATGATGCATCACCTACCGATACGCCCCCAGAACTGAGCTCCAGACTTTCTCCGTCTATATCAAATCCATTCTCGGTAAAGGGAGATAATGAACCGGGAGACGCCAGGGTCGATTACCTCGAGAATGAGATCATGGCGATAAAACAGCAGTTACAGCAGATCGAACTGGACTTGCAGGAGCTGAGCACTTCCCCTGTAAGCGGTGCATCTGAGCCTCGGGCTGGTTCAACTAACAGTAGTCGTTTTGCCTCTGCACTGACCCGTCGACTATATAATCTCGATAACCTGATCAAAGGTGGTATCGACCCGTCTCTGGCCGAAGACATTGTCAGAAGAAAAAACAGCATCGAACTCAAGAGGCTGGCGCTTCAGGATCTGGCTACCCGGGAAGGTTATCTGAATACCCAGCAGTATTTTGATGAATTAGAAGCGATAAATCTCAACGATATCAGCTTAAGAGATGAGCTGGGTGATCAACGATACGACGAGTACCTGTTCAATAGTAAGCAGAATAATCGTATCCGAATATCCTCGGTGATGCTTGGATCTGCAGCTGAACAAGCTGGAGTCCAGGCTGGTGACGTCGTGATCAGCTACGATAACACACGGATGTTCAGCTGGCAGGAGTTGAAAGATGCCACTTCAGAAGGACAGCTGGGTGAATATGTTTCTATGAGTATCTACAGGGATGGTGAGATCTTCAGCTTTTCAGTGCCTCGTGGTCCTCTCGGGGTACAGCTGGGCGCGACACGGCTAGAGCCCTGATTTCGCACGCGTCGTTATACTGAGCACATACTCGCCATATGCTTGCCTGGAGGAGTGTTTGATCACACGCCTGATGTCCGCCAGAGAATCCGCTGATGCGGGCAGCGTTATCGACTGGTCACTTGCTATTATCCAGATCGACTCCTCGCCAAAGGGTTCACTTATGGTGAACCGGTAGTGGTTTTCATATTCAGGTATCGTTAGAAAATAGCCGGCAGAATAGAAATGACTGTGCTGGTTCGCATTAGGCAATATCTGTGTGATGGTAGCTTTGGCATCCAGGTAGAACATATAGATGTAAGCATCCTGGCCAAGGCTCAACAGGAACTGTATCTCATCACCTTCAACAAATTGTTGCTGGTCACCCAGGTGTGTGGTCAGTTCCAGCGGTATCACAAGCAGATCGTCACCGATTGTTGTGCTCGTTGTATCATTTGCTACGCTGCACCCGCTGATAGATATTAGCAGCAGGATCCAGGAAAAGATCTTGTTAAACATCTATTGATCAGGGTGTCGTGGACTACAGTGAAAAACTATAGTTGTAGCCGATAAACAGCGCGTTGATCGTATAGTCCTGTTTAGTATTGTCGAGATATTCGAAATTATATTTCCTGGTCTTTATACCGGCATTGACGAAATGTCGTTCGTTGATCGAATAGACCGTGCCTGCTTCCAGCGCCCAGCTGGTACCCTCGCCCACTTTATTATCGTCGTTGTCCCTGATCTCTCCCCTGCCGATAAAACCGAAGGAACCGAATAGCGTCCATTTTTCATTCAACGGGATATAACCCGAACTGCCGATACCCAGTCCCAGGAAGTTCTGTTTATACGGTTCGTCAAGCCAGTTGTTAGTCACACTTTTTATATCAGCAAAAAGGGAGACCTGCGACCAGAAGTAATAACCCACGAGCAGGTCCAGGTCTGACTGCTGTATCTTTACATTTGAACTCGAGACGCGACCGGACGGCGTGAATTTATCAGGGGCGTCGTTTTTAAAATTATACGCACCGCGTTGGAAATTAAGCCCGGTATAAAACCTGCCGACCTTATAGGCGATATTTAAACCGAACTGGCCGCCTTCATCGCTCTCAAAATCACTACCACCTGCCCCATTATCACCATTCCAGCCAGCGGCTAAAAGCTTGGCACCAAGTGTCAGGCGCTGTTCTGCGAGTGCATTGTTGATACATAGCGTTAGTAATAATAAGATAAAAGATAGTTTCTTCAGCAGCATGATATGACCATTTTACAATGTTGGGATAGGAACAACTTTCTGTTTTGTAAGCGGTGGCTTCTGTTCTATGATGACAGTGTCTTTCCTGGCATCTTCGCCTGGTATGACATTCACTTCTACTTTTACCCTGTCGGGGTCGACACCTTCTACGGCGACATCCATCTTTATAAAGATGAACTCGCCAAGTTCATCCCCTGCGCCCTGCAATACACCGCTCTCAGGTACCTGGTCGACGTTGTTAGCGACAGCGCGCTCGACATTACCGGATAGCTGGCTGAGCGTGAACATCGGGCTGTTATTGGTCTTCAATTCATTGATCAAAAAATAGGTGAACGGTGAATGCCCGGACTCTCGATAGTCATCATCGACATATTCAAAACCGCCTGCCGCCATTATCTGCACACTTTTCTTGTTCGAAACTTTTTCAAAATACTTCTCCGTGTAATCAGCTTCTGAAATACCGCGGGAAGCTGTCCGCAACAGCGAGCCGCTGAAACATGAGTCTGATATGAGCAGGGTATGCTGTACACGTGAAGCGATGCTCGACACCTCGTCACGGATCGTCGAATTACGCAGGAAGGTTGTATGGTCATCACCGTCGGCATCCACCGGCACCCAGAACCCTTTGTTTGTTTCGTCATCTAAAAAGCCATGGCCGGCATAATAGATCAGTACGTTATCGTTTTTCAGTGACCTGTTGGCCAGGTCTTCCAGGGCAAACAGAACATCCCTTCGAGTGGCATTTTCCAGTAATTTGATATCGCTAAAACCGTATTGCTCTGCGAGTAGCCTGGCGACCTCTCGTGCATCTGTAATCGCTGTGCTCAAAGGCTGCCATTTGCCTTGCTGGTCCTGATATTGATTATTACCGATGATCAGGGCGCGGTACACGCCCCTGTTGATGTTAGAGCCCTGTGTTTTAACTGTTTTCTCGATGGTGATGCCGCGTGAGTCTGCAGCGAGCACATCATGGCTGACAGATGAAAAAAAACATAACATCACGACGACGATACCAAGTGTTTGTTTGATTATTGAATCACGCATATATATCACCATCTATCAACTTCAGTATCGACCCTGCTGACGACGAAACCGCCGGAAGCATAGAATACACGGTCATCCTCAGTGTTTCCATATAATACCCATTCATAGCGTTTGTTATGGCCACTCTTGTCAGCCATGTTCAGTTTTTCAGGCTCAAGCTGAAAAGTCGTGTGATTGGCCCGGGTCGAATTTTCTTTCAATACTGTTTTCTTGCCCTGATTAAAGACCTGTATACGTAATTTGTAAAGCGTAGCCCCTGTAACTTCCGGCCAGGATATCTTTATCGTGTTTTCAGC
>CBDUKK010000164.1:0-4897 GCA_965367795.1 uncultured Gammaproteobacteria bacterium | reverse complement strand
CCCGAAGGGCGCAGCACAAGGATGTGCGGAGTAATTTAACCAGCCTGGTTCAATTCGTCACAGATAAATATCGTGCTATTTAGCAAACGAGGGATAATATAAGGGAACAAAATGGTGGCCGAACCTGGAATTGAACCAGGGACACGCGGATTTTCAATCCGCTGCTCTACCAACTGAGCTATTCGGCCATTTTTGGTATGACTTTTGATTTGAGCAATGCTAGCGGTGATGTCGTAGCGGTGCGGCTCAAAGGATGCGTATTTAATCGGCTAGACGGCGCTGAGTCAAGTTTCTTGAGCACATTTCAATCGATTATTTTACGTTTGCAGGATGGCACTTACCGGTGCGGCCAGAGCAAGCTGGGAAATATCACTGCACCACCGATAATGGCCAGCATCTGCGATCACCTCAGCCGTTGCTGAAACCATGACTTCACAAGGTGTTATATCGAGATGAAAATGGCTGAAGGTGTGGCGAAATACTGGCAAGTCACTGTATTTATTAACTATTAGTTGCCAGTTCTTTTTTACAGCATCTTCGACAAGCTGCTCCAGCTCCAGCTCTGGCAGACTCCATAAACCACCCCAGATACCTGCTGGCGGCCTTTTCTCCATAAGGTAATGTCCCTGCTCATTACGGATGATGAGAAATCGTCGTTCACGAACCGGCAGTGTTTTTTTGGGTTTCCTGGTTGGCAGCTCAAACACCCGGCCAGTCAGATAAGCCTGACAATCGGTCTGCATCGGGCAAACATCGCATCTTGCGGAAGAGCGGGTGCACACCGTTGCACCCAGGTCCATGATCGCCTGCGTATAATCGGCAACATCCTTTTCCGGGGTGTGCTTTTCTGCCCATGACCACAGCTGTTTTTCCACCTTTGATCGCCCATACCAGCCTTCTATGGCCTGGTAGCGCGCCAGTACCCGTTTCACATTACCGTCGAGGATGGCATGTCGCTTGCCCAGGGCCTGTGCCAGGATTGCACCGGCCGTCGACGGGCCGATACCGGGCAATGCCAGCACCTCATCATATGACCGGGGGAATTCACCACCATGCTGCTCGGCGATGACGCCTGCCGCACTATGCAGGTTCCTGGCACGGCTGTAGTAGCCTAGCCCCGCCCAGTACCGCATCACCTCATCCTGCGGAGTCTCCGCCAATGTCGAAATATCTGGAAAGCGCTGCATGAATTTTTCGAAGTAAGGAATCACCGTCGCAACCTGGGTCTGTTGCAACATGACCTCTGATACCCAGGTACGGTATAACGATGGTTCGACCTGCCAGGGCAGATCATGACGGCCGTATCGCCGGTACCAGTCGAGCAGTCGATCGGCAAATGCAGTCACTAGAATAAGCCTTTGAGTTTATCCTTTAACTTATCTTCATATTTGTCTGTCTGTTTTTTCAACTCCTCTTTGGCCTTTTCTTCAGCACGGCGTTTTTCCGCGTCCGCCTTGTCTTTTAATCGTTGCTTCTCTGCCTCGGCCCTGTCTTTCAGGCGCTGCTTTTCTGCATCGATTTTAGCCTTTGCCTGGCTCTCCAAGACATCGGTAGTCGACTTCTTCAGACGATCCGTATCAAGATCATATTGCAGTGCTTCAAAGGGGCCATGAATCCTGACAAATATCGGTTTATCCAGGATCTTCTCTACTGCTGTTTTTCCGCGTGGCAGTGCCACTGATGATAAAACGTCGACCGTATCCTGCATGATATCCACATGGCCCTTCGCGGTAACCTGCACCCGTTCAGCCGACATCAAAAAATCGTCGGTTCGCGCTTTACCATCCGCAATTTTAACGGTGCTGTGTATCTTGTCGAACACAGTCACCTCACGTGGACTGTAGTTTCCCATGATGGTTTTCGACATGCCAAAGCCCTTGCTATCGACATAATCTGCAACAGACGAACGCATATAAAACTCCGGATCGAAACCATTCACTGCAGTCTGTTTCATATCGAGCACCACCTGCCCTTTGCTCTCCTGCTTTAACTGGTTGACAGTTTCACCTGTGGTCTTAACAGCCATCGACATGTTTACCGCACCTTCCATGGTTAACGGCTCATCGCCCATGATACCAACGAGGAAAGGATCTACAACCGGTCCGGCCTGCAACTGGTTAATGTCGAGCTCGATAGCATAAACAGGCTTTTCTTTTTGCACATTCACATTAACCGCACTATTCACCTGACCCTGCAATAGCTGCATGGCGAGTGGCTTGATGTCGATAATCCCATTATTAGCTTTCGTCGTCATCAACAATTGTTTGATCTGATATTCCAACACGGTTAACGAAGCGATTCTGAAATCACCCTGGATATCAAGATTACGCATCATCTCGACGGGCAGCTCGATCTTCTCATCACCGCTTGTGGCGCCTTCTACAGCTGCTCCAGGACCAGCACCAGCGCCTGCCACAACCTCCGGTTTTTCAGCCGTCTCAACCACTGCTGGCATATAATCATTGAGGTTCAGCTGATCAAACGACAGGTCATAGCGCAGCTTCTGCTTGCCTATATCGATGACATGCAGCCAACCACTCAAAGTACTGTCGTCGAGAGCCAGGTTAAAGTCATTGGCCTGTAGTTTTTCACCATGAAGTTTTATCTTTGTTTTGATCGCGACATGATGCAGAGCATCTGCTTTTGCCATCACGGGCAATTCCACGGCAACGCGTTTTGCCACCTCACGCGCATTGAATGGCTGCACTTCGATATCGCCCTGAATGACTGGAGTCTGCATAAACTGTGAGACCGTTATATCTGCCAGCGTCGTGGTACCCAGTGCCGATAGTTGTAACTGCTTTAATACAACACGCTCATCATCCATCGATACATCGATAGATGACCTGATTTCTATCTTTTCCTGCTGCGGAATAAATTCATTGGCATTCGCAATGATGGTGAATACAAGATCGCGTAGCGTATACGTTGTTAACTCTTTATCAAAAGTTAACTGTGTGCTCATCTGTAATCTTGTGTCGATGACAGGCTGACTGTTTTCGATACGGGCACCAAAGGTAACCTCTATCGGCTCATCGAAAGTAATAGCACTGGTGCTTAGATTCATCTCTGAAACCGTTGCCCTGGTATTGCTGCTGCGATCATCGTACCTGATCATGGCATCAACAAATTCAAAGCCTTCAACCCGCAGAGACTGCAACGCTAGAGCACCCTCTTTTTCTGCTACAGGCTGTTGCGATTTTTCTGCGGCTGTTGCTTCGCTTTCCATGGCACTCTCGGGTGCAGCTTCAGTCTGTGCCAGGCTACTCCAGTTATTGGCGCTATTTTTAGCCACTTCCAGAGAAACATCCAAGCCATGCAACCGGATAGTATTTATCTCTACTTCTTTTTTAAGCAGAGGCAAGACATTGACTTTGACATCCAGTTGTTTGATAGCAGCAAACTGCTCGGCTTTGAACCCTTTCTCGTTACCTAATGAAACGCGCTCAACTTTGAGACCCACCCAGGGGAAGACTGACAGGTTGATATCACCATCGATGCTGAACGTCCGGCCGGTTGCTTTTTCGACCTGCTCGATGATCTGCGGCTTGTAATTGTTTGCATCGAAGGTTGCGGCAAATGCCAGCAGAGCGATAAATACCAGCGCTAGAAGTATGAAAAAATATTTTATTGTTCGAATTAAGCCATTCATAGTTAACCTGTTCCTGAAATCTGTTTCCGTAGCTTATTACTTTACCCATTCACCCGACTTGCCGCCGACTTTCTTTACCAGACCAATATCCGTCATCGTCATTCCGCGATCCATGGCTTTACACATATCATAGATGGTCAGCAGCGTCACCTGGACCGCGGTCAATGCTTCCATTTCGACACCTGTTTTTCCTGAGGTCTTCACTTCCACGACACAGTGCACGAACTGTTCTTTTTCATCGACGTTCAGCTGAATATCAACATGGCTCAGCTGCAGGGGATGACAGAGCGGGATAAGGTCAGCGGTTCTTTTAGACGCCATGACACCGGCAACACGCGCAACGGCCAGTACATCACCTTTTTCATGAGCGCCCTCAAGGATACGCTGTAAGGTCTCGGCCTGCATCCGGATAAAACCTTCAGCGACCGCAACCCGCTGTGTTACGTCCTTATCGCCGACATCGACCATATGGGCCTCGCCACGCTGATTGAAGTGATTGAGCTGGTCGTCTGTCATTTATCTCATCCGGTTTTATTACTCTTTAGGGAGGTTATTATGCCACTTTTGGGACATTATATTTAGCGGGTGGTTTCGTTAGATTTTTTTGATTTATGCCTGGTATTTAGCTGGTGGTTTTTAGTTAGGCATTGCGGGTTTTGCACCGCGTGCGAGGCGATCATTCCTGATTTCGATTATCTCTCTTTTTTGAAGCTACTTAGGTACGTGAATTTATACCGTGAGTTTCGCCTTTTACGGCGAGTTACTTTTTTGCAACAGCTAAAAAAAGTAACCAAAAAAAGCCGTCACTACGCCTGGCGCCCCTGTAAAAGGCACAGGGGTTCCCATTGAGTCAGTACAGCTGTCATGCTGTGAAAAAACTCGCAGAAGACGCTCAGACAGTTTTCACAGAAAGCCCATGACAGCTGTACTGACTCAATGGCTTGGCTGATGTGAGATAAATTCAACAACGAAAAACCAAAAGCAAAACAGCAATAACCAAAGAACACGGCAGTTAACACTGATACCGCTTTTGATTTTGACTTTGACCTTCCGCCCACCTCAGCAAGCCATCGAAAGGGTGTTGTTAGCATGAGCTTTCTGCGCCAGGTGTCTGAGCGTCTTCTGCGAGTTCTGGCGCAGCATACTAACAATACCCTTTCGATGGGCACCCCTGCTTTTTAGAGGCTTAGCTGACGTGGCGGCCGTTTACAAAACACGTCCTGTGTTTTGCCCTTCGGGCCAGCC
>CBDUKK010000163.1:0-4917 GCA_965367795.1 uncultured Gammaproteobacteria bacterium | reverse complement strand
AGTATGGCGACCAGCGCGAGTTTGGCCTGCAGCCAGAATAGTGAGAGCATGCCATACCCCATCAGGTGGATGAGCCAGAATCCCAGGATGATCGTTATTATTCCACCTGGTGTGGTGATGCCATAGAACAGCTTTCTTTCCATGATTTTAAAACGCTGGTTGCTGGCATCATCTTTAGCTGCGGCATGGTAGACGTACAGGCGCGGCAGGTAGAATAAACCTGCAAACCAGGTCACCATGAAAATAATATGGAAGGCTTTAACCCATAACATAAGAAGTCCGTCTAAAATAAGCTTAATCAGTGATAAGAAAGTCTGAATATTCAGCGCATGTTAACGCGCTTTAAATAAAACTGAAATATAAATTAATCGAAGTAATGAATTCAAAGTTAAAATTGGGTAAAAAGAGATGTTAGCGGTTGGTGTTGTTGGCGGTACCGGTTATACCGGTGTCGAATTATTGCGGTTGCTGGTTATGCATCCTCAGGTAGAGTTGAAATGTGTAACCTCGCGCTCCGAATCCGGTATCCGGGTAGCGGATATGTTTCCAAATCTGCGTGGTTTTACTGATATCTGTTTCACAGAACCAGCCGTCGATAAGCTGTCTGAGTGTGATGTAGTGTTTTTTGCCACACCTAACGGAACGGCCATGAAGATGGTGCCAGAGCTTGTCGAAAAGGGGGTACGTGTTATCGATCTGGCCGCTGATTTCAGGCTGAAAGATGCTGCTGTCTGGAAACAGTGGTATGGCATGGATCACAGTTGTGTCGATGTTCTGGCCGTGGCTGTTTATGGTCTGCCGGAGATAAATCGTTCTGAGATCAAAACCGCCAGGGTGGTAGCAAATCCGGGATGTTACCCGACTGCCACGACGCTTGGGTTCCTGCCGCTTATCGAGAATGCATTGATCGACGATCAGCACCTTATCGCGGATGCAAAATCAGGTGTCAGTGGAGCTGGACGCGGAGCCAGCGTAGCAACCTTACAGGCTGAGTCGTCTGAAAACTTCAAACCTTATGCGGTTGATGGTCACCGTCATCTGCCAGAGATCAGGCAAACCCTTGCGCATGTCGCCTCACATGATGTTGGACTGACTTTTGTACCGCACCTGGTACCGATGATCCGTGGTATAGAGAGCAGTCTGTATGCTACCTTGAAGGTGACTGATATATCGGCGGCTGATATACGCCAGTTATATGTCGAGCGTTATCTCGATGAGCCATTCGTTGATGTCTTAGCCGAGGGCACGATGCCTGAAACGCGCTCGGTGAAGGGTGCAAATACCTGTCGACTATCTGTGTTCAAGCCACAAGATGGTGACACAGTGGTGGTTTCCTCAGTAATAGATAACCTGGTGAAAGGGGCTGCAGGGCAGGCCATACAGAACATGAACATCATGTTTGAATTTGAAGAAAGCCTGGGCTTAAACCAGGTCGCATTATTGCCATAATCCAGAGAAGATTTTCATGAAACCGATACTGACACACTCTGTTATTACCATACAGCGGCCATATCTATGGCTGCTTAGCCTGTTGGTTATTATCTGTATAGTATTGTTATCATTATGGTTTTCCTTTGAATATGGTCGCAATTCTGCCGGTTATGACAGTGCAGACGCAGATGCTTATATCGAACAGTTGCAGGCACAATTAGACGAAGCGCAGGCCGAAATTGTTGAAAGTAGCCGACAAGCGACTATGCTTAAGCGTAACAGTCTCATTGATGGTGATGCCTCAGTGCAATTGAAAGAATCTTTAGCACAGGCTCAGAGTGAAGTACTGGAGCTTAAAAAGGAACTGTCATTCTATAAGAGTATCGTGTCGCCCGAACAGGGTAGCCGAAGTGTTGCGATACAGACGATACAGCTTAAAAAGAATGCAGAGGGCGGTTACAGTTACAAGATCATGGTCAGCCAGCGTGGACGAAATGACCAGTTTGCACGTGGAACTATCGATGTAACTATCGAAGGCGTGAAAAAAGGCCAGCCGGTAATATTGAAACTGGCGGAAGTCTCAAATGATACAAAAAAGCCGATGAAGTTTGGATTTAAATACTTTCAAAATTTTGAAGGTGTAATGAACTTGCCAGCATCGTTCTACCCGGATTTCCTGCGGGTAAAAGTGAAGCCGAGTACAGCTAAAATTAAATCCATAGACGAACAGTTTGCGTGGTCAGATCTGACCGCCGGGGGAGCTTGATATGTTTGGTAATAAAAAGATTAAGTCATCTAAAATAGATACACTGGTTGGTCAGGGTGTAGAAGTTACGGGTGATATAAAATTTCAGGGTGGCCTGCATCTTGATGGTAAGGTGAAGGGCAATGTCGCAACTGCAGATAATGCTGAAGGCACCGTGCTCGTAATCAGTGATCGCGGTTGTGTCGAAGGCGATGTTCATGTTGCGTACGCAGTTATCAATGGTGAGGTGATCGGTAATGTGTATGCATCCGAGAAGCTTGAGCTATCATCAAAAGCGCGTATTTCGGGTAATGTCGAATACAACCTGCTCGAGATGGCTAGTGGTGCTGAGATCAATGGCCAGATGTTGCATAATGAAAATGCTAAGAAGTTACTGGAGCATAAGAAGGAAGATAAAAAGGACACTAATATCCATCACCTGGATGAGACAGCAGCAGCACAGAGCTGATCTACAATCATTTTTTTCTAAAAAGGCTTTTTACCGGAGGGGCAGACCAGCCTCTTCGGTCATTGTTCCTGTGAAACGATGTTTTCCGGACGTTATATATCTAAAGTGAATACTTGACTAATTTACTGGGTTAATTTAGCATTAACTAATATTGTTGATAATTTCACAGGTTTTTTCGATGGATATTCAGATAAATTTTTCACCCAAACCAAAAGTTCTTGAAGGTGCTACCGTTGGCTTTTCAGCTTCTGCAGCAGCAAAAGTGAAGGCGCTAGTTGAAGAAGAGAAAAATCCAGATCTAAAACTGCGAGTCTCTGTCGATGGTGGTGGATGCTCCGGATTTCAATACGGTTTTGCGTTCGATGAAACCGTCAATGAAGATGATACCGTTATCGAGAAAGATGGTGCCACCATGCTCGTTGATGTAACCAGCATGCAGTATCTGAACGGATCAGAAGTGGACTACCTGGAAGGTCTGGAAGGCGCACGTTTTGTAGTAAATAACCCGAATGCAACATCGACCTGCGGTTGTGGTTCGTCTTTCTCAGTTTGATCCTCAGCGGTTTGTAATCGCAAATACGCATATATCAGAACGCCTTTATCTATAGATATAGGTCAGGTTATTTTATATTGGTAAGCGTCAATCGCGATACCTGTATGGCTCCGGTGCTCTAGTTGCAGCAGATTGTGACTGTAGTCATAGGCTGCAGTCACTCTAGATGCAGCACTGTTTTTCTTTTTTTATTGTCTTTAAATATAACCTCATAGCTTGATAAGCTATCGGTCAGATTTCAAAGGATGTTGTAATGAGTAGTGAATATTTACCCGGTCTCGCTGGTGTTCCAGCGACTAAATCAAATATATCATCGATTGACGGCGAGAAAGGCATACTTGCCTATCGCGGTTATGACATAGCTGAGCTCGCTGAAAAAAGCAATTTTGAAGAAACCTCCTTATTATTATTGGACGGTAATCTGCCGACACAGCATGAGCTGGATGATTTTGACTGTCAGCTTAGATCAGAGCGACGTCTTAAATATAAGATTCGCACTATCATGAAGAACCTGCCGACGGCGGGCCATCCGATGGAGATGCTGCAAACAGCGATAGCCAGCCTCGGTATGTTTTACGGCGGGCAGGAAGTGCTGTCCGATGGTATAGACGGTAATGACGTCGACTATATCCACAGCATGTCGGTGAAGATTATTTCACGTATGGCTACCATCGTTGCCATGTGGGAGCATATCCGTCATGGTTATGATCCGATAGAACCGCGTGATGACCTCAGCCATGCGGCAAACTTTCTCTATATGCTCAATGGTAAGGAACCTGATCCGTTAGCTGTAAAAATAATGGATGCCTGCCTGGTACTGCATGCCGAGCATACCATTAATGCTTCGACATTTGCCGCCATGGTTTGTGCATCGACTCTGGCCAGCCCATTCCTGGTGGTCGCTGCAGCGATAGGTACGCTTGCCGGCCCATTGCATGGTGGCGCCAATCAGCGGGTAGTCGATATGCTAAAAGAGATCGGTGGACCGGAAAATGTTCAGAGCTGGCTGGATAAGCAACTGGCGAAAAAGAAAGTCGTCTGGGGGATGGGGCATCGTGAATACAAGACCAAGGACCCCCGTGCAAAAGTGCTACAGAAGCTGATGGTCGAATGGGGAGATACCCATGGCAACCTGAGTCAGCAGTTTGAGACAGCGCTGAGACTGGAAGAGGCATGTGAACAAGCACTTGGTCCAAAGGGTGTGTACCCGAACGTAGATTATTATTCAGGCATCCTGTACACGGAGATGGGGATCGCAGCTGATCAGTTTACTGCGATCTTTGCTATCTCTCGCGTTGCAGGCTGGCTGGCACACTGGCGTGAACAGTTATCTGACAACCGGATATTCAGGCCTACTCAGATCTATACCGGTGAAGAGCTGCGCGGTTATGTCGATATGTCAAAACGCTAGAATTTTCCGGCTGCTGCTAAGTTACCCATCAGGCTGCAGTCTGGACAGTAAACGTTTTTTTACCGAGAACGACTGATCGGTCAGCACCGGTGACCGAAGGTAGGTTGCCGGCTCTTTGATGTTCGTTCTGATATGCCAGCCAGGCAAACGCCATCGCTTCTACCCAGTCTGGATGAACTCCCAGGGTTTCGGTCGTCTCTACCGGACACCTGCTTAGTGCCTGTATCCTGTTCATTAATACGGTATTGTGTGCACCGCCACCACAGATATATATCTCGTCGGTATCCGGGGCGTACTGATTGATCGCA
>CBDUKK010000162.1:0-4924 GCA_965367795.1 uncultured Gammaproteobacteria bacterium | reverse complement strand
CTCGCTGTCGAAGGTGTGGTCGAAGCAGCGCTCATCGAGGAACAGCCGGTAGTGGGCTGGATAGACGATAAAGGCGCCGAAAACAGGCCGCTCACGGTGGCTTATTTAAAAGTTAAAAAACGTATCCTTGATGAGGAAAAGTTGCTATCGTTAGCAGCTTCGGATTGAGCGCAAAGCCAGGCCGATAGATACATAATATAACGATACATTAATATACGACGATAAACATAAAATAAGGTAAAGAAAATATGGCACAACGTGGCGTAAATAAAGTAATTTTACTCGGCAACCTGGGTAAAGATCCGGAAGTTAAATACATGCCAAACGGCAATGCAGTAGCAAACATCACGCTAGCTACTTCAGAGACATGGAATGACAAAAGCTCTGGTGAAAAGAAAGAGAAAACAGAATGGCACCGTGTCGTGTTCTTCGGCAAGCTGGCTGAGATCGTTGGCCAGTATCTAAAGAAAGGTTCAAAAGTCTACATCGAAGGTAAACTGCAAACCCGCAAATGGCAGGGACAGGACGGCCAGGACCGTTACACCACAGAAGTCGTGGTCGATATCGGCGGCACCATGCAGATGCTGGACAGCGCTGGCGGCGGTGGAGCCGGCGGTTACGCGCCAGCACAACAGGCGGCACCCGCGCAACAGAACGCACAGCCGGCACCGGCGATGGTCGATGACGGTTTTGATGATGATATCCCGTTCTAATTGATCATTAACTTCTTAAAGGGAAAGTGAGAAGCAGAAAACAGTCATTACAAAAAGCCCAGTTGATGGGCTTTTTGTTTTTTAAAGAAAGAGTTTCTGTCTATCAGGGTTAATGTAAACAATAGCTTGGGAATTCCGGGCACAGCATACTTAATTCTTTATCTGATTCATCCATGACAAAGTTCCTTTTAAATTATGCATTAGCGGTTACTTATGCTGAAGCTGCTTTTGCCCTTAAATATTAAAATATGCTGCTTTGACCTTCAATTTCCATACTACAAGACTGCTTTACCCCTTAGATATCATAATATGCAGTCTTAGTCATGAGCTAGGCTAAATATTAAGAAATAACATATGGACTGGAAAATATTCATCACAATATTCGTAGCAGTATTTATTGCCGAACTTGGAGATAAAACACAACTTGCTACAATGCTATTTGCAACAGACAAGGATGTTAGCAAATACACTGTTTTCTTTGCAGCTTCAGCCGCGTTAATTGTTGCATCAGCAATTGGCGTGTTAGCTGAAAGAGTTAGAGACTATTTGCGGACTGACATTGGCGCCTAAAAAACCTGGACCTAAACCAGGAATGTAGAGAGTTAGGTATACTGTCACCAGAACTGCTTAAATTCACTTTTTAAGAAGTGCGAACTGTTGTTTAAATTTATTGGAGATTGAATTTGGATATCACACGGTTTATGCCATTTTTAAAATGGATTGGTGAGTGCAAGAATATAAGTGTACTTAAAGCAGATTTGGTCGCAGGTATAACGGTTGCGTTAGTATTAGTACCGCAGTCGATGGCGTATGCACAATTAGCGGGTCTGCCACCATATTACGGTTTATATGCATCGTTTCTCCCTGGTATTTTTGCTGCATTATTTGGCTCATCTCATCAGTTATCAACTGGGCCAGTTGCTGTTGTATCCTTAATGACGGCTGCGGCACTAGAGCCATTAGCGTTAACTCCAGATATGTATATTACCTATGCAATTTGCCTGGCGCTGATGGTTGGCGTTTTTCAAATGGCGCTGGGTTTTTTACGCATGGGCATACTGGTTACTTTTTTGTCTCACCCTGCCGTTATCGGTTTTACTAATGCGGCTGCCATTATTATTGGTACCTCTCAGTTAAGTAAGTTGTTTGGTGTGACTGTGGAAAATGCAGACTTACATTATGAGACGGTATGGCGGGTAATTGTTGCAGTATCGCAAGATACGCATATGCTAACGTTAGTCATGGCTATCAGTGCGATAGTTATCATAGCTTTTATCAATAAATTTTTTCCAAAACTGCCTAGTGTTTTAATCGCTGTGGTGGTGACTACCTTAATTTCATGGCAGACAGGTTTTTATGAAGCGGGCGGAAAAGTTGTTGGCCATGTGCCTGCCGGCATCACTTCGCCTGGTTTACCGACTGGCGTTGATATAGAAATGTTGTATCAACTAATTACCACAGCAATGGTGATTTCGATTATTGGTTTTATGGAAGCAATATCAATCGCTAAAGCCATGGCAGCAAGAACGCGGCAAAAACTCGATGCCAATCAAGAACTCATTGGTCAAGGGTTGGGTAATCTAGTTTCAGGTGTTTTTCAGGGTTACGCGGTTTCAGGTTCATTTTCGCGTTCTGCTGTAAACATTAACGCGGGTGCGATTACAGGGTTATCAGCGGTGGTTACGGGGGTTGCCGTTGGTGCGACACTGATGTGGTTGACGCCTTATTTATTCCACCTACCGCAAGCAACGTTAGCGGCCGTTATCATTATGGCGGTTATTAAGCTGATAAAAATAGAACCGATTATAAATGCCTGGCGTGTGCAGCCTCATGATGGCATTGTTGCAATAGTGACATTTACGCTGACTTTGCTGGTTGCGCCGCACCTTGAAACCGGCATTATTGTCGGGGTTGTTCTTTCATTAGTCCTCTTTTTGTATCGCACCATGCATCCAAGAATTTCAGTATTATCACGTGATGTCGATGGGACGTTGCGTGATGCTGAAGAGCATAAATTAGCTACCTGTGAAAATATTTCTATTATCCGTTTTGATGGTTCCTTGTACTTTGGCAATACCGCGTATTTTGCCGACGCGATTCTCGATCGAGTGGCAAGTAAACCCGATTTAAAATTTGTGGTGGTCGATGCAGAAGGTATTAATGGGTTAGACGCTACGGGCGAAGAAATGTTGCATGATTTAGCTCGAAGACTAGATACGCTTGGAATAGAATTGCTGTTCGCGCGAGGTAAAAAACAGGTGATGGATATATTTATACGCACGCATTTTTATGAAGACCACGGTAAAGAGAAGTTTTTCCGTATCCGTACACACGCGATGAATTATGCATGGAGACATCTGGAAGAAGGCCATAAGGAAACTTGTCCTTTGTATATCGCAAAACCGCTATCCGATATAGAGGCCGAGGAAATAGCTGCTGCTGAAGAAGAGGAGGCAACGGCCGTTAAGCAAGAAATTGCCCCTGCACCAGATGGGGTGACTGAAGAGGTAGTAACAAAAGTCGATAGCACAAAAATATAATTAGAGCGAATAAATAGGGGTCAGACCCCTATAATATCAGGGGTTCTACTTGTAGTTAGGTTCTGGAAAAAAAAGATGATAAGTGAAAAAATAAAAGTATATTATGAAAAATCAGTCGACATCGTTTTCGCAGTTATTCTCGTATTCATCATAATCGGCATCGCCATCGGCACTGCGCAGCTTTTTGTCACGACATGGAAATTATTAGCATTTGAAGGCATAACTGGACACTACATCGATATTATCACCGATGTATTGACGCTTTACGTATTGATAGAGCTGTCCAGGTCGCTTGTTGAGTATTTCAATACTCACAAACTCAGGCTTACTTTCATAATAGATGCGGCGATTGTATTTATCTTGCGCGAAATACTTATCACGCTGTTTAAACATGAGCTCGAGCCGGAGATGCTTTACGCGTTTTCTGCTTTCATATTTGTGCTTGGTGCGCTTCGTCTAGGCTCCGTGCTGGTTTATCAGCGTGAAAAACAGATCAGTGAGTAAAACCGAACCTGATAAGTGTTTATTTAGATCGCAGGAAAGCGGTGCAGCTTCCAGTTGTCTGCTCTGTTTGTATGGCAATATAGCGCCCACAAGATGTGATCCATGATTGATATTCTGTTTCTGGTGCTGGGTGTGGCTTTGCTGGCAATTGGCGGCGAAGCATTGATCCGCGGATCGCTAGCCACTTCGAGGAAACTTGGAGTGTCGCCATTGCTCAGTGGCATAGTCATCGTAGGCTTTGGTACCTCGGCACCTGAGCTGGTGGTTTCTGTAGACGCAGCATTAAACGCGCGACCGGATATAGCTATCGGTAATATCGTTGGCAGCAATATCGGAAATATTCTTCTGATACTGGGTGTCTGTGCGCTGATCACACCACTGGCAGTGAAACCACTGGTACTGCGCCGTGATGCAGTTACGGTAGTATTGGCTAGCATACTGTTTATCATCCTGGTTGGTGGCAGTGCACTGGGACGAACAGATGCTGTGATTTTTTTGATCGCTCTGGCAGCGTACCTGGTCTGGTCATACTGGAGCGAGCGCTTTCATGCTGCGCCCTCTGCTGAACTTCATCAAGCTGAAGCAGAGGAGATTCCTGATCTGCCAAGGTCTGCGAGATGGATCATAACGGCAGTGATTACTGGTCTGCTGTTATTGATCGGCGGTTCAAAAGTGTTGCTCATGGGCGCAATCGGCATCGCAGGGCATCTTGGCGTTTCCGAAGCAGTTATCGGTTTGACGTTGGTCGCTGTTGGTACGTCACTCCCTGAACTTTCAATCTCTGTCATCGCGGCACTTCGACGACATGCAGATGTGGCTGTTGGTAACGTGCTTGGAAGTAATATCTTTAACCTGTTAGGCATCTTAGGCCTGTCAGCTCTGCTTCAGCCGCTTCCTGTACATGCGAGAGTGCTGCAGTTTGACCAATGGGTCATGCTGGGATCGTCTCTAATGCTGTTACTATTCTTATATACGGGGCGTCGTCTAAGCAGGTTGGAAGGTGGAGTACTCCTCGCTTGCTATGGAGTTTATGTCGGCCTGAGTTTTACGACATACGGTGGTTAGGGCAGATGAATGTATGCCAGGCTACCAAGGTGCGTTCAACGACCTGGCAAGGAAATGCACCGGACGGTGAACCTCCCCGTTTTAATACACATAAAAGTCTGA
>CBDUKK010000161.1:0-4928 GCA_965367795.1 uncultured Gammaproteobacteria bacterium | reverse complement strand
TAGATAATGACTACGCCAAAACTATCCAGACGCGCTGAACAGCTCAGTCCATTTCACGTAATGGATATCCTCGCGCAGGCAAAAGCATTGAGTCAGCAAGGGAAGTCTATATATCACCTGGAAGTGGGTGAGCCTGATTTTGCCACGGCTGAGCCGATCATAAATGCTGGTATAGATGCACTTAAACAGTACAGGACGCACTATACGCCAGCGCTAGGCCTGCCTGAGCTGCGTGAACAGATCGCCGGTTATTATGAAAGAAAATTTTCCATTGAGGTTGATCCGCGGCGAGTGATAATTACGTCAGGGGCGTCAGGTGCGTTGCAGCTGGCAATGTTGTGCCTGCTGGATGCTGGTGATAATGTGCTGCTGTCTGATCCAGGTTACCCCTGTAACCAGAATATCGCACAGATACTGGCCGCCGAGGCAGTTGCGGTTCCTGTCAGTGCAGGTAGCCACTATCAGCTGGATGCGGAATCAGTCGCGCTACACTGGAATAGCCGGACACGAGCCGCCATGGTTGCCTCACCCTCTAACCCGACCGGGACGATCTTGCCGAGAGAACAACTGGAATCCCTGTGCCGGTTTGTTGAGAAAAAACAGGGTAGGATCATCGTCGATGAGATATACCAGGGGCTGGTTTATGAACAAGAGGAATACACTGCGCTGGACGTATCTCACGAATGTTTTGTGATAAACAGTTTCTCCAAATATTTTGGCATGACTGGCTGGCGGCTTGGCTGGATGGTGGTGCCTGATTTTTATGTGGATGCGATCGACCGAATCGCGCAGAATATCTTCCTGGCGCCGCCCACTATTTCACAGATTGCAGCACTGACTGCTCTAAAGGTCGAAACCCAGGTCATACTCGATGCCCGCAGGGATGAGTTCAGGCAACGCCGGGATTTTCTATTACCGGCATTGGAGCAGATGGGTTTCGAAGTAGCGGTTAAACCGCAAGGTGCCTTTTATATCTACGCCAACTGTCATCGATTCACCGATGATAGTTTCAGCTGGGTGAACAGACTGCTCGACGAGCAGGGTGTAGCGGTAACGCCGGGCATAGATTTCGGCAGTCACCTGGCAAACATACACTGTCGGTTTGCCTATACGCAATCACTTGAGATATTGCAGCAGGCAGTTGATAAGATTGATACTTTTGTACGAACCTGATGTTGAAAACTGGAATAAAATGATTGGCAATATTTTAAAGATGCAAAGCACACTGGGTGGCCCGGGCCAACCCGTACAATATCAGCTGCCGGTCGGTGAGAACCTGCTGCCGATGAATGAGAATATCGGTAAGACGATAAAACTGAACTATCAGAGTGAGATCCACTGCATCGCCTGTGGTCGAAAAACCAGTAAGAGCTTTGGCCAGGGTCATTGTTTTCCCTGTTTTCGCAGCCTGGCATCATGTGATATGTGCATCATGAAACCCGAGACCTGTCATTATGCCGAGGGTACCTGCAGGCAGCCGGAATGGGGGGATGCAAACTGTTTTATACCGCATTATGTTTACCTGGCAAATTCATCTGGCATCAAGGTAGGCATCACACGAAGTACGCAGATACCGACACGCTGGATAGACCAGGGAGCCGCACAGGCTTTGCCAGTATTCAGGGTGGCTAATCGACTGCAGTCGGGCCTGCTGGAAGTGATTTTAAAGCAGCATGTCTCTGATCGCACAGACTGGCGTAAGATGCTCAAAGCAGATGCCGAGCCGGTGGACCTGAAGTCGATTCGTGATGAATTGCTGGATGAGTGTTCGGCACAAATTACAGATATTGATAGTAAGTTTGACGGCGGAGACATAGAGGCAGTCGATGAGACGGTTGTTGATATAAACTTTCCGGTGTCTGAGTATCCCGAAAAGATAAAATCATTGAACCTGGATAAGCAGCCAGAGATTGAAGGTCGATTAATGGGTATCAAAGGCCAGTACCTGATACTAGATACCGGGGTATTGAATATCCGTAAATTCTCAGGGTACAACATTCAAGTCGATTTCATATAACATAGCAACTGTGAATCAAACAGATTAGAGGATAGTTTCATCAGTATTCGTGAAGACATAAAATGTGTATTTGACCGTGATCCGGCAGCCAGGAACACCTGGGAAGTTGTGACATGCTATCCAGGACTGCATGCGGTGATTTTACATCGCTTCAACCACGTATTATGGAATGCGGGCCTGAAGTGGCTGGCGCGCTGGTTTTCACATCTTTCACGCTGGTTGACCGGCATCGAGATACATCCCGGTGCGACTATTGGCCGTCGTTTTTTTATCGACCATGGCATGGGCGTAGTCATCGGTGAAACAGCCGAGATCGGAGATGATTGCACCTTGTATCATGGTGTGACGCTGGGCGGCACTAGCTGGAATGCCGGCAAACGGCATCCCACTTTGAGAAACAATGTTGTGGTCGGCGCCGGAGCCAAAGTTCTGGGGCCAATCACACTGTCGGAAGGCGTTCGTATCGGTTCTAATGCAGTCGTTACCAAGGACGTTGAACAGGATTCCACCGTAGTAGGTGTGCCAGGAAGGGTTATTCATCATCATGATGATGCACAGAAAAAACGTGATGAGATCGCACAGAAGCTTGGCTTTGATGCCTATGGTGCCACCCGTGATGCGCCTGACCCGGTCGCTACGGCGATCAATAAGATGCTGGACCATATCCATGCGATGGACGAAAAAATGGAGGCTATGTGTGGCGCGCTCAAACAGTTTGGCGCTGAGATCGATGTAACAAATTTACCTGACCTGGGCTCCTGTAGTATCTCAACCACTGCCCAGAATGAGAGTGATGAACCTGAAAAAATAGAAACAAACTAGCGGTAACACGCAACTTGTTTTTCTTGGTTTGCAATAATATCAATCACTTAGCGACATTTCTATTCCTTAAGTAATACCTGACTAATTTACTTGGTTTAATACTTGACTAAATTAGTCGGAATTAAGTAAAATCACCACTCAACTTAAATATTGTTTTCCCTGTTTTGCAGGGAGGTGTTTGATATGCGTTTAACCACAAAAGGGCGTTATGCAGTAACAGCAGTTCTAGACCTGGCATTACACCAGGACGACGGTCCGGTATCACTTGCTGCCATTTCTGAACGTCAGGATATTTCTCTGTCATACCTGGAGCAGCTTTTTGCCAAGCTACGTCGCAATAGTATCGTAAGCAGTACACGTGGACCTGGTGGTGGTTATAAGCTGACAAATAATGTCGATGAGGTCAGCGTGTCTGACATCATATTAGCTGTGGATGAGAGCTGTAAAGTCGTCGACTGTGGTGACAGTGATGGGTGCAATCACAGTGACTATCATTGTTTGACTCATGATCTGTGGCAGGAACTGAGTAATGAGATCCGTACTTTTCTTGACGGCATCACATTGTCAGAGATCATGGCGCAGGAAGAGGTGCATGATGTAAAAGTACGTCAGGATGAGGTTGTCGGTATTTAGCCTTTGCCGGTTTTAAATACGCGCAATGCATCCATGGCAGTGTATCTCGACAATAATGCGACGACGGCTTTAGACCAGAGAGTATTGGAGGCCATGTTGCCTTATATGGGGCAGGTAACTGGTAACCCTTCAAGCGTGCATCGTTTTGGACGTTTACAAAAAGATGCTATCGAGCAAGCTCGTGAATCTGTTGCTCGGTTAGTAGGTGGCAGGGCCGAGCAGGTGATTTTTACCAGCGGTGGCACTGAATCGAATAATTTATTGGTAAACGGATTTTATCAACGGAACAGAGATAGTCGCATAGCGGTGAGTGCAATTGAGCATATGTCTCTGTTAGAACCTGCTCAAAATCTGGGCGCAATGGTCGATATCATTCAGGCGGATGAAAATGGCCATATAAATAGGTCTGCATTAGAGCAGGTGGTGGATGAGAAAACATCACTGGTATCTGTGATGACAGCGAACAATGAAACAGGCGTGATCCAGGATCTGTCACCATTGGTTGATTTCGCTGCTGAAAATAATTGCTTTTTCCACACAGATGCAACACAGGCAGCCGGGAAGATAGCGCTTGATTTTGTTGGCAGCGGCATACACGCGATGACAATTTCGGCTCACAAATTATATGGACCTGTCGGTGTCGGTGCTCTGATAATCGATAAACGACTGCCGATCAAAAAGCTACAGTTCGGTGGTTCGCAGGAGAAGAACCTGCGTGCAGGAACAGAAAATGTACCGGCGATAGTCGGTTTCGGAAAAGCGGCTGAGTTGGCGGTTGCCGGGATGCAGGCGAATGCCAGAGACATGCTTGTTCTACGTGATGCACTTGAGAAAGGCTTGAATGAATTCGCCGGGGTCAGCATTTTTTCTGATCTGGCTGAACGTTTACCAAATACGGTACAGTTTGGCGTCAACGGATTTGATGGCGAGACGCTGCTGATGCAGCTCGACAGGAAAGCGATCGCGGTATCGAGTGGTTCTGCCTGCACCAGTGGTAAAACTGAACCGAGTCATGTGTTGAAGGCGATGAAGGTACCCGATGCGCTGGCTAACTCAGCTATTAGGGTGAGTTTTGGAAAAAATAATACGATGTCAGATGTCAATGCGCTGTTAGCCGCGTTGCGTGACATCATAGAAGTGAATCAACAATCAGCAGTTATGATGGCTGCGACTGTATAACATGTAAGGTGAATAGAGTGACTGATCAAACAATGAAACCGATTTATTTAGACTATTCTGCAACTACGCCGATTGATGAGCGCGTTGTCACTGAGATGCTTAAGTACATGGGGCCAGAGAGCAGTTTTGGTAACCCTGCGTCGCGCAGTCATAGTTTTGGCTGGACAGCTGAGGCTGCGGTAGAGACTGCACGTAAACATGTGGCTGATCTTGTCGGTGCAAACCCGAAAGAGATTATCTTCACTTCCGGTGCGACTGAGTCAAACAACCTCGCTAT
>CBDUKK010000160.1:0-4940 GCA_965367795.1 uncultured Gammaproteobacteria bacterium | reverse complement strand
AACTATCCGAAGTCATCACCCGGTTACTTTTCTGATATGCAGAAGAAACTGAAAGCTTTCGTCGAAGCCGGTCAGCTGGGTATCTTTGCCAAAGCCTACTGGGGACACCCTGCTTATAAACTGCCTCCTGAAGCAAACCTGATGGCGGTATCCCATTATCTGGAAGCACTTTCATGGCAGCGTGATGTAGCACGCCTGCACACCATCTTCGGTGGCAAGAACCCGCACCCTAACTTCGTCGTCGGCGGTGTACCCTGCGCCATAGACCTGAACTCAGATTCAGCCATCAATGCGAAAAAATTATCGCAGGTACAGGACATCATCAACCAGATGATGACCTTCGTCGACCAGGTTTACGTACCGGACACACTGGCTATCGCCAGCTTCTACAAAGACTGGGGCAGCCGCGGTGAAGGCCTGGGTAACTTCATGACCTACGGTGACTTCCCTTCTAACGGTATGAGTGATGTCTCCGGCTTCATGATCCCACCGGGTGCGATACTCAATCGTGACCTCAGCACCATCCACCCGGTTGACATGAATGACCCTAGTGAGATCCAGGAATTTGTCTCTCACTCATGGTATGACTACGAAGGCGGTAAAGATGCCGGACTGCATCCCTATGACGGTGAGACTAAATTGAATTACACCGGCCCTAAACCACCATATGAGCACCTCGATGTCGACCAGTCTTACTCATGGCTGAAATCACCACGCTGGAAAGGCCACTCTATGGAAGTCGGACCACTGGCACGGGTACTGATGTTATATGCAACGGGCCACGAACAGACCAAAGAGCTTGTCGGTATGACATTGAACAAGCTGGACGTACCAGTCGACGCACTGTTCTCCACCCTGGGACGCACTGCTGCCCGCACACTGGAAACGAAGATCATTGCCGATCAGATGCAGGGCTGGTTTGATGACCTGGTCGCTAACATCAAGGCTGGTGAAACCCGCACCTTTAATGAAATATTATGGGAACCTTCATCATGGCCTAAACAGGCACAGGGTGTCGGATTCATGGAAGCACCTCGTGGCGGACTGGCGCACTGGATCGTCATCGAAGACCAGACCATCAAGAACTACCAGGCGGTCGTACCCAGCACCTGGAATGCCGGTCCAAGAGATTCCAATGGTGTACCAGGCGCTTATGAAGCAGCACTGGAAGACAACCATACACTGCATGATCCTAAACAACCCGTAGAGATCCTGCGCACCATACACAGCTTTGATCCATGTATCGCCTGCGCTGTACACCTGACAGATCCTGATGGCGAAGAAATTATTAAGGTAAAGGTAAAATGATGAAAAAACTGATGACTTCTAAACTATTCCCGGTGGCACTGTCACTGAGCTCAACATCTGTACTGGCACATACCGGACACTTGTCGAATGAAACCATTCATGGTCTGCTCCATGTGGAGCACATTATTGCTCTAGTTGCTGTCGGTGTAATAGCATTCCTGGCATATACATTGCGTGATAAGTAGACACCCCCTGTAACAGCCAGCGATTATAATTATAATCGTGTTAAAAAAACGTCTGACTTACGTTGGGCGTTTTTTTATTTGTAGAGCACTATATGATATTCAAAATTTCGAACATGTTGAGACCAGATGTATACGATCATCCGGTCAATGATATAAGACTTATAGAAACTCACATCTCATGGGTGATACTAACGGGTAAATATGCCTACAAGATAAAAAAGCCTGTTGATTTTGGCTTTCTGGATTTTTCCACATTAGAAAAAAGACACTACTGCTGCAAACAGGAATTACGTCTGAATCGACGGCTGGCCCCTGAGATATATCTCGGCGTCGTAAACGTTACCGGCAACGCAGATGAACCTCGTATCTCAGGTAGCGGTAACGCTTTCGAATACGCCATCAAAATGACACAGTTCCCGCAATCTGCCCAGTTGGATAATATGCTGGCAGCAGGCAAACTGAAAACCGAACACATGGATGCAGTCGCACGGATGACAGCTGACTTTCACCAGCGCATCGAGGTTGCGGATGATACGGTCGAGTTTGGCAATAACATGCGGCTGTATTACCCTGTCGAAGAAAACTTTCGCCAGATCGGCGAGCATATGGATACCACGGCTTTTCACGATAAGCTGGAAGCACTGCGTTTGTGGAGCGAGGAGGAATTCAACAGGTTGCAGAACACGTTCGCTGGACGCAAACGCGATGGCTTCGTCCGTGAATGTCACGGCGATATGCATCTGCGTAATATGCTGTGGCTCAACGGGGAACCGATGGCGTTCGACTGTATCGAGTTTAATGCCGCACTGCGTTGGAACGACGTTATCAGTGAAGTAGCTTTCCTGGTGATGGACCTGCAGGACAGGCAGCAAACCGTGCTGGCAAATCGTTTCCTGAACAGCTACCTGGAATATACCGGCGACTATACCGGACTGGCGGTCCTGCCCTTTTATCTCACCTACCGTGCCATGGTTCGCGCCAAGGTCTGTGCACTGCGGCTCGAACAGGGCATCAGCAACGATGAAAAGCAGCAGACACAGGCAGAGTTTGAATCATACCTCGAGCTGGCAGCAACTTATACACAGCAGGCAACGCCCAGGCTGATCATCATGCGCGGCCTCTCCGGCTCCGGAAAAAGCACGGTATCACAGCAGCTGCTCGATAGACTGGGCGCCATCAGGGTGCGTTCAGACGTCGAACGCAAACGCCTGTACCATATCGCCAGCTCCCGCAGTAAAGACGAGATCGACAGCGGCCTCTATTCTGCGCAGGCATCGCAACGAACCTATGAAAAACTGATCGAGCTGTGCTCGCATATAATAACTGCCGGCTTCAGTGTCATCGTCGATGCCGCCTTCCTAAAACACGAACAGCGCCAGCCTTTTCAACTACTGGCAGAATCTCTGGGCGTGAGATATAACATACTCGAGGTCACTGCACCGCCCGCTACGCTTCGCCAGCGTATCCTCGCGAGAAAACATGATGTCTCCGATGCTGACCTTGCTGTGCTCGAACACCAGCTCGGTAACTGGCAGGCTTTACACGACGGTGAGCTCATCTCCGCAATAACCGTGAACACTGCTGAACCTGTCGACATGGACCAGCTTATAGAAAAAATTAAAACAGAAGTCTAACGGTCAGGTCTTATTGAACTAATCAAGCGCTCTGATACTCTATAACACGTTTTATAATCCATTTAACTTATTCATCATGCAAGCTGGCATGTGTGTGTTATATCATGTCACTATTCTCAACGAGTTGATAGAATACCGCTTCAGACTCAATTCAAATTCAACGACGCTGGCCAGAGATGCTTGATTATTTATCACAATTATTCAGACCATTAGCAACTCTTTGGCAACAGCATCGGCGTTCGCCAAAAACCGTACCAGTCATAGCTATATTAGTAACCGTACTATTGCTGGTTATATTCAAGTTTTCTCAACCCGAGCCACCGGTTAAAGAAAAACAGGAAAAAACCTGGACGGTGCAGACACATCAGCTTATTGATGGTGCCAAGATCCCGCAGCTCGAACTATACGGCCAGGTAGAATCACCATACACCGCAACGCTTACCACTATCATCAATGCGGATGTCTTATCACTGGAAGTAAAAGAAGGTCAGGTGGTCAACAAAGATCAGCTGATGATCAAGCTCGACGAGATCGATGCAAAACTGACACTGGACCAGCGCGCGTCTGATGTCGCCGAGCTGGAAGCTTCGATCGAATCTGAAAACAACCGTCATAAGAATGACCTGTCTGCACTGAAGCTGGAGAAATCACTGGTCTCACTGGCCAGGAAGAAACTGGCGAGAGAAGAAAAAACCAGCAAAAGCAATCTGACCAGCCAGAGCAGCTTCGATACCCAAAAACAGGCATTACAGAATCAGGAACTGGCTTTAAAAGCGAGAGAGCTGAACGTGGAAAACCACCCTGCACGCCTGGCGCAACTGGAAGCTAAACTGGCACAGAAACGTGCACTGCTTCAGCAAGCCGAGAGAGACCTGCACCGTGCCAATGTTTTAGCGCCGTTCGATGGTATCGTACTTTCGACCAGCGTATCACCGGGCGAACGCGTTCGTCCGGGCGAAGAACTGCTGAAACTGTACTCGACAGATAATGTAGAACTGCGTGCACAGTTGCCGCAGAAGTACGTCGATACTGTCAAACAGGCATTAGCACGACAGCAAGTTTTATCTGCTGAAGTAAAAACAGCGCATGAAGATGTCGATGTCGTACTGCACCGCGTCTCTGGCGCCATGGCTAATTCGGGCATCGGCGTCGACGCCCTGTTCGAGATAAGCAGTGACGATGCGAACCTCTTTGTTATGGGTGAAGTTCACGAAGTTATCCTGGAGCTGCCTGAGATAACAGACATCTACAGCATACCCGTCTCATCCATCTACGGCACAAACAGGATCTACCGTGTAGAAAACGGAAGACTGACCGCCATCAATGTTGAAAAGCTGGGTGTGCAGATAATTGGTGATAATCAGTTCATACTGGTGCGCAGTGATAAGTTAGCACCCGGTGACGAGATAATAACGACTCAGCTCCCTCATGCGATGAGCGGACTAAAAGTCGAGGTACGTAATGCAACACCAGCTGAGCTCAACGCGCCAGAGAACCTGTCACAGTCAGGTCAACGCTAATCGCCCAGCATCATGAGCACTGAGAATATACCGACATCATCGCCCGCCAACCCTCCGCCGGGGCAGACCGGTGGCGGCATCATCCACCTGTTTGCACAACACCCTGTTGCAGCAAACCTGTTGATGGCGATATTGATCATCCTGGGTTCTTACAGCCTGGTCAAACTTAACCGGCAGTTCTTCCCTAACTTTGCCCTCGACTATGTCAGTGTGCGCGTCATCTGGCCAGGAGCCAGCGCTGAAGATGTCGAACGCTCGATAACGGTCCCCCTGGAACAGGCATTGCGCACGGT
>CBDUKK010000159.1:0-4957 GCA_965367795.1 uncultured Gammaproteobacteria bacterium | reverse complement strand
GCCTGGTCAGCGCACCGCGCACAGGCATTCGATGCCTGTCGTTACCTGATGGAAGAATTAAAAGCCCGTGCACCTTTCTGGAAGAAAGAAGTGACTGAAGATGGTGAGCGCTGGGTACATAATGACCAGCACACAGAAAAATAACGAGTTATAAATAGCACGTCATTGCCAGCATAGTGCAGCAATGACGCAGCTAAATAACTATTGTCAGATAAAGATTACTGTATCAGGATAAACAGGGCTGTCTGGCCACGTTGCACGTTAAACAGTATCTGCTCATCACTGGCTTTCACCATCTTCTTCATGTCGGCCAGTGAATTGACCGGCGCACGATTCACCGACAGTATCAGGTCACCTTTGCGTAAACGTGCGTTCCAGGCGGCACTGCCGCGTAGTACATCGGCAACCACCAGAAACTTGTTGCCGCCTTCATCATGGCTCTCTATGACTGCACCAGCAAGTTTTGCATGTAACTTGTCGCCAGCGAGAGACTGTTCGACTTCATCTTCGATATAGGCAGTGAGTACTTTCTTATCGCCATCACGAATCACCGAGATATCCATCTTTGCACCGACGCGCATCAGGCCCACCATATTTCGCATAGAAGATGCACTCTTTACAGTCACACCATTGATCTCTGATACCACATCACCGGCTTTTAGCCCGGCTTTATCGGCCGCAGAATCATCGACCACCTGTGATATGACGACACCCTGGTGCATATCCAGCCCGAATGCACGTGCCAGTTCCGGCGTCAGGTTCTGCATGATCACGCCCAGCATACCGCGACGGACCTCACCGTATTCGATCAGCTGATCGGTTAACTCGCGAACCATATTGATAGGGATGGCAAAACCGATACCAACGTTACCTGCCCCGCCGGATGCCAGGATAGCGGTATTGATGCCGATCAGCTCGCCTCGTAGATTCACCAGCGCACCGCCCGAGTTGCCCGGATTAATCGACGCATCGGTCTGAATAAAATCTTCGTAGCCTTCGATACCCAGGCCGGTTCGACCGAGTGCGCTGATGATACCGGAGGTTACTGTCTGCCCCAGGCCAAAAGGATTACCGATCGCCACGGCAAAATCCCCGACCCGCAATTCAGAAGAATCGGCAAACGGGATATGTGTCAGTTTCAGTTTTTCCTGTTCGACTTTTAATATAGCAACATCGGCTTCCGGATCAGAACCGACCACTTTAGCCTCCAGTTGCTGGCCGTCATGCAAGGTCACCGCAATTTCATCAGCGCCTTCGATCACGTGATGATTGGTCACGATATACCCTGCATCGGCATCGATGATAACGCCTGATCCCAGGCTTTTTACTTCTTTCTGTTGCGGTAGATTCTCAAACCCTTTAAAGAAGCGTCTGAACAGCGGGTCATTCAGTAACGGGTGGTTCTGGATATTGACAGACCCCCGTGTTGCGATATTAACAACTGCTGGACGCGTCTTTTCTATCATCGGTGCCAGGCTGGGCAAGGGTTCGCCTTCTACATAAGCCGGTATCGCAGCAAACACGTTAGATGTAAAAGCTGAAATGATTAACACTGTAGATAGTAAAAAAGGTTTAACCAACGACATACTTTCTCCTCATGATCATTTAATTCGTCTCATAGACAGACTGCACTTTACATAGTTCATATAACGCAGATAGTAGCACGACTGGCGGCATGTCCGCCAAGATCGGAAGACAGCGAAATTTAGACTGATTTAATAAATAAGCGTGACTTGATGTTAGACAGTCGAGCTGATAAATTCTGCTAACTCTATTAAATATCAGGAAATATTATGCGTAATATCTATCGTTTAGCCAGCGTAGCAGTGGTATCTCTCGGCCTCAATGCCTGCAGTAACGACACAGGCAACCAACAGGCACTGGATAGCCTGCAACAGAAGGCGAGCTACAGCTATGGCGTGGATGTCGCCAACCGTCTGAAACAGCAGGGCATCGAACTCGACGTTCAGGCACTGAATCGCGGCATCGCTGATGCATACAATGGAGCAGAGCTCGCGCTAGCTGAGGAAGAACGTTTACAGGCCAAGACCAGCTTTCAGGCAGAACTGCGCGATGCGCTCGTCAAAAAGCAGGCTGAATCTTCAGCTGCCAACCTGGCCGCAGGCAAAGCTTTCCTTGAGGAAAACGCTAAAAAGCCTGGCGTAATCACGACGGACAGCGGTCTACAGTACAAGATCATCACCAGTGGCGACGGCAAACAACCGAAAGATACAGATACGGTAACTACACATTACCGGGGAACACTGATCGATGGCCGCGAATTTGATAGCTCTTACAAACGCGACAAACCGGCATCTTTCCCCGTAAAAGGTGTCATCAAAGGCTGGACCGAAGCATTACAGTTGATGCATGTCGGAGACAAGTGGCAGTTGTTTGTGCCATCTGAGCTGGCTTACGGTGCGACCAAACGCAGCGAGTTGATCGAAGCCAACTCCACTTTGATCTTTGAGATCGAGCTGTTAGGTATTAAAGAAGAATAAGGGGTGGTTGTAAGTTAAAGGTTGTAGGTTATTAAGCTTTAACTTACAACCTTTAACTCTGTTTTATTCTATATTCTGGATCTGCTCCCGCATCTGTTCGATAAGCACTTTCAATTCGACTGATGCATTGGTGCTAGAAATATCCGCAGATTTGGACCCCAGGGTATTGGCTTCACGGTTAAGCTCCTGCATCAGAAAATCCAGCCGACGGCCTACCGCTTCATCCCTGTTTAAAACATCAACCATCTCTTTTAAGTGGCTATCGAGTCGGTCCAGCTCTTCATCGACATCCATCTTCTGTGCAAGATGTACCAGTTCCTGCTCCAGGCGATCATGGTTTACCTCGACTTTGATCTGTTCTAATCGTTCACGAATTTTTTGCTGATAACGGTCCTGGATCTCGGGCATCTTGCCTCGTGTATCGTTGACGATCTGCTGGATCGCTTCACAACGCTGCAGGATCAGCTCCTTCATGCGCTCGCCCTCTCGCTCACGGTTTGCGATCAGGTCATCGAGCGCTGCATTCAAAGCTGCCTCACTGGCACTTATCACCGGCTTCATATCCACTTTAGATTCCTGCACGACACCCGGCCACTGCAGGAGCTCGATCGGGTCGACTTCCGAAGGCTGATGTAACAGGTTATTCAGCTCATGACAGGCATGCACCAGGGCTTTAGCCTTCTGAAGATTAATATTGATAGATTCTGATTGCTGAGCAGCCGCATTAAATCGCAGAAAACATTCCACCTTGCCGCGCTTTAGCCGTTTTTGCAGTATCTCGCGGAAACGCGTTTCACACGCCCTGAAATCCTCAGGCATCTTAAAGTACAGCTCGAGAAATCGTTGATTAACACTGCGGATCTCCCAGATAAGCTCACCTTCATCCAGGCTTTGCTGCGTACGTGCGAAGGCGGTCATACTTTTTGTCATGCTCGATTCCTTTTACTTTCTATAACTCGATACGTTGAGTCTATCACGCCGCCTGTGCGGACCATCATAAAATCTTCCAGCCATGTATAATACGCGCACATTAAATAATGAGGTCACGATCAACATGCGCCCAAGTAACCGCCAGCCTGATGAAATGCGGTCCATCCGCATCACCAGAAACTACACGAAACATGCAGAAGGCTCTGTCCTGATCGAATTTGGAGACACCAAAGTCATCTGCACCGCCAGCGTGGAAGAGAGGGTACCTGGATTTTTACGCGGCAAAGGCCAGGGCTGGGTCACCGCTGAATACGGTATGCTGCCGCGCTCTACCGGTTCGCGTATGCGTCGCGAAGCTAGCGGCGGCAAACAGGGCGGCAGGACGATGGAGATACAGCGACTGATCGGTCGTGCCCTGCGCGCTGGTATCGACCTCGAAGTACTGGGCGAAAACACCATCAGCCTGGACTGTGATGTTATCCAGGCAGACGGCGGCACACGCACAGCCAGCATCACCGGCGCATGGGTGGCACTCAATGACGCCATCCAGCACCTGCTCGATAAAAAGGTGATCAATAAAAATCCACTGCACCACCAGATCGCTTCTGTTTCTGTCGGCATATTCAATGGCACCCCGGTGCTCGATCTTGATTACGCCGAAGACTCGAACGCTGAAACCGACATGAATGTCGTGATGAACAGTGACAATGGTTATATCGAAGTACAGGGGACGGCCGAAGGCCACCCTTACAGTAAAGATGAATTAAACAGCATGTTAGTGTTGGCCGAAAAAGGCATAACTGAATTATTTACCGTTCAACGATCAGCAATCGAGAGTTAATACTGATGAACAAGATGACCAGGATAGTACTGGCCAGCGGAAACGCCGGCAAGGTTCGAGAGATCAACAAGCTGTTTGCTGGCAGCGGTATAGAAGTGGTGCCACAATCAGAGTTCAATGTGCCAGATGTACCTGAGACCGGCACCACCTTTGTTGAAAACGCCATCATCAAAGCCCGTCATGCCGCAGAGTGCACCGGCCTGCCCGCCATCTCGGATGACTCCGGCATCGAAGTCGATGCACTTGACGCACGCCCCGGAGTCTACTCTGCACGTTACGCCGGTGAAGATGCCAGCGATCAGGACAATAATAATCTGATGCTAAAAGAACTAGAGGGTGTCGCAGAAGCAGAGCGCACGGCGCGCTACCAGTGTATTATCGTTTTCATGCGTTCACATACAGACCCGGTACCTATCATCACGCAGGGTAGCTGGGAAGGCCGGATCCTGGAAGCAGCACAGGGTGATGGCGGCTTCGGTTATGACCCGATCTTCTATGTACCAACACATGGCTGCTCGGGCGGTGAACTGCCACTGGACATCAAAAACACGCTAAGCCACCGTTCGATCGCACTGAACGCGATGCTGGAAGAATTGAAGAAACATAAATATATTTAAGCTCACCATGATGAACCAGCAGTTTTTTATCGTTTTTGCGAGCGGAGCGTGGCAATCTTATGTCAACG
>CBDUKK010000158.1:0-4961 GCA_965367795.1 uncultured Gammaproteobacteria bacterium | reverse complement strand
GCGAGGGTTGTTTGAGAACCTTGGTGTTCCCGGCGCAGATGTTGCTGCAGATGCTGTGTTGCTAGTATCAAAGGCTGCCCCGGTTGCTTCGCTGTCTAATGTTATTAATACATTTTTCCCCTGGGTAGTAACCTGGTAAGGTACGACCTCGGTCAAATTTAAGATAACACGTGTTTTTGTTTTGGTCGAAATAGTCGTAATTGACTGGGCGATACCTATGCCGATCGGTTGTGAGCGCCTGGGTAGTTTACTGGCGGTATTCTCGAAATCAAAAGCGATACGTGCTGGATTATCAATAGTGAAGCTGAGCGGAGTAACTGCTTCATTGCTTAGTTGCAGGCTGATCTGTATGCGATTACCGGTTAAAGAAGAATATTCTACACTCTCGATACTGTTAGCCGAGTTATCGGTTGCCGGATTAGTATTGGCAAATGCTATTGTGCTCAGCAAGCAGAACAGTGACAACGTCCGTAAGATATATTTACCCATAGATATAGTGAGTCCTGAAACGTTCATGCTTTGCCCATTCGTTTGATTATTTGTTATTATTTTTGACATCTCTTTCTCCGCGCGCTCACGATTCGGTGGCAACGAAATTAATTACCACCAATTGCGATTGATGCATCTCTTTCTATGTAACCGCCAATACCATCAGGTACGATCTCGACTAGGTAGATAGCAGTTTCGTTGATTTCTAGTATTCGGCCTTCGCTCTGTCCCATGTACTGACCTACCTGAACGCGATGCACGATGTTCTTCGGATCTTTGATCAGCCCCCAGAGTTGCGCTCCCTGTTCCAGGATGCCTACCATGCTGAGCGTGTCTAATGGAAATACTTCGAGAGGTTCTTTCGGCCGGGTTGAGTCCGGGTTCAGTAAACTTGTCTTCGTGGTATCGTCATCTTCCAGGTCAATCGTTGCAACAAACGGATCACGTAGCTCGCTGGCTGTGTAGCTGAAGCTTTCGTATGGTTTAAACTGGGGGAGTGGTTTTACACTGCCCACATGTGCAGATTTTTGCTGCGAGATGAATGACTGCAGGTCAGAAATGTCCTGACTACATGATGCCAGGCTTAATAGTGCGACACACAGCATGCTTCGTTTGAAAATTCGCATTATTCGGCAACCTCCGCAGACTCATCGAGGTACTGGTAGGTGATAGCGGTTAATTCCATGGTTAACTTTACGCCGCTGTTCGAGTCTGCCGGTTTTATAGCAATGTTCTGTACTGTTACGATGCGCGGCAGGGCGGCGACACCGCTGATAAATTCTGCAAATTCGTGATAACGTCCGGTGACTTTCAACTTGATGGGATATTCGGAATAAAATTCTTTAGGCCTTAATCCTTCGGGTTTGAAATAATCGATTTCCAGGCCAGAAGAAATACCTGTCTGAGAAATGTCAGTCAGCAGGGTTTCAATCTCTGTCTCGTTTGGTAACTGCCTTAATAAGGTGCCAAATGAGGTACGCATTTCTTCAAGCTGTTGTTTATATGCTTCCAGGTTGGCAGCTTTTGCCTGTTTGCCAGAAAAAATGTTGCGCAGTTGCTGCTCTTCCGCGATTACCTTATCGAGTTCAGCTTTCTGTTTGGTCGTGTCGAGGAAGTAACCGGCTACTACCAGTCCGATACAGAGCACGACGACGATCGCAATCTTGACGGGTAACGGAGCGGTACCGATCTTCTTCAGATCATCGATATCCAGATCATTTAGATTAATTTCGGAGAGATCCATTAGCTGTCATCTCCTTTAGATTTCTGTTTTTTATCATCGGGTGAAGTCTGTGATGTAACCAGTGTGAAGTCACTGCTTCTAAGAGTGCCTGCTTTGGTTTCGATTACTTTTAGTTTAGGTGTCGCCATCCAGTCCGAAGAGTCGATATTCCTCATATAGGCTGATACCCGGCCGTTTGATTCAGCAACCCCTTTTATAGTCAACTGACTGCCTTCCTGTTTGATATCTCTGAGATAAATGCCTTCTGGCACGGTGCGTACGAAGTCATCGAACAAATGTACGATTTGCGGGCGTTGTTGCTGCAGTGACTGGATGACGTCCATGCGAGCCAGCAATTGCTCCTTGGTGTCCTCCAGGGCGTCTATCTGCTTTAGAGAGGCATCAAGCGTTGCGATTTCATCATTTAGTATCTTGTTGCGATATTTTTGATGCTCTATCTGGTTGTCGAATGTCACGTGTACCATAAATATGATTGCACCAGTCAGTGCCATCGAAAGTATGGTAACCGTGGCAAATTGCCTGGTCTGTTCGTGTCGCTGTTCCTCGCGCCAGGGGAGTAGATTAATATGTGCCATCAGTCAAAGCTCCTCATGGCAAGTCCGCAGGCTATCATCAGTGATGGCGCATCGTTGCTTAAATTCTGTGGGTTGACTTTAGATGCCAGTGACATCTCTGCGAAAGGGTTGGCGATCACTGTGGTGGTATCCATCTGGGACTCGACCAGCTCATCGATTCCGGGAATTGATGCGCAACCGCCAGCCAGCACGATCAGGTCAACCGCATTGTGCTGTCCTGAAGTATAGAAGAATTGCAGGAAGCGGCTTACTTGCTGAGCGATAGTCTCTTTAAAAGGTTCCAGTACTTCAGGTATGTAATTATCGGGCAGACCACCTTCTTTTTTGAGCCGACCCGCCTCATCGTAGGCCAGGCCGTAGCGGCGCATGATCTCTTCGGTCAGCTGTTTGCCGCCAAAGCTCTGTTCACGGGTATATATGAGGTGGTTATTTTCGACCACGTTAAGGCTGGTCATTGTCGCGCCGATATCGATGACTGCGATGAGTTTGTCCTCACTATCCTCTTCCATCTGGTGACTGACCAGCTTTGATGAGTTTTCGATGGTATAGGCTTCGACGTCAACAATCTTTGGTGTTAAGCCACCTAATGTCAATGCGGCGGAACGTAATTCGATATTTTCACTGCGTGATGCTGCCAGCAATACATCAACAGTGTCAGGGTTGTTCTCTGTGGCACCGATGACTTCGAAATCAAGATTGATCTCTTCCAATGGGTAAGGAATGTACTGGTCTGCTTCCATCTCGATCTGCGATTCCAGGTCGTCATCACTCAATCCTGTCGGCATGGTGATGATCTTTGTAATAACGGCAGAGCCTGCCACAGCGACTGCGGCATCTTTTGTCTTGGTTCCTGATTTTTTTACCGCTTTCTGGATGGTTGCACCGACAGCCTCGACATCCTGTATGTTCTTATCGACAACAGAGTTATCAGGCAGCGGCTCTACAGCCAGGCTTTGCACACGGTATTTTTCGCCATCCTGGGTTAGTTCGAGCAGTTTCACTGACGTCGAACTAATATCCAGACCTAATATGGCTGATTTCTTGCGCTTTAAAAGACCCACGCGACTCCCCTAATTTATATATTTTAAAGGTAGTTATAGAATATATTATAATTTTTGCATTAAATATTAATGGTAAGTGTAGAAAATTACTAGGCGATAGACAACTATGTCGTAAAAATGTCTGTAAACCTATATACTTTGCCGCCTTGATAACACTTAATTACGCAGGTAAAGGAACAGTGCGATTTCTAAATGTTTTTAAACTACTTATCATCATCGCTCTGGTGATGATGTCGCTTGCAGCTGTAGTAGTTGCTGGCGGTTATTTCTACCTAAACCCCAAATTACCTTCCATCGAGGGCCTGAGTAATGTTCAACTTCAAGTCCCACTCCGTATTTATAGCAGTGATGGTGCATTAATGGGGGAATTCGGTGAGAAAAGGCGGACACCGAAGAAACTCGAAGAGATACCGGAGCTCATGCAGCAGGCATTTCTGTCTGCCGAAGATGATCGTTTTTTCGAGCACCCAGGGGTAGATTATCAGGGGATATTGCGTGCCGTGGTTAACCTGGTGATGACTGGCGAGCGCGGACAGGGTGGTAGTACCATCACCATGCAGCTGGCTAGAAACTTCTATCTCAGCAGTGAAAAGACTTATCTACGTAAGTTGAATGAAATCCTGCTGGCGTTGAAAATTGAACGTGAGCTGGATAAAGAAAAAATTCTGGAGCTGTACTTAAATAAGATCTATCTGGGAAACCGTTCTTATGGTGTCGCTGCCGCCGCACAGACATATTATGGCGTTGGCCTCGATGAACTGACCCTGGCGCAGATCGCGATGATCGCCGGACTACCCAAAGCACCGTCGACGTTTAATCCGATCGTGAACCCTGATCGTGCAACGATTCGTCGTGATTACGTATTGTCGCGCATGCATCAGCTCGATTTTATCAGCGCAGCACAATTTGAAGAACAGCGTAATGAGCCGGTAACTGCAAGGCGTCACCGTAGCGCTATCGGTGTATATGCGCCTTACGTGAATGAGATGGCACGAGCTGAAATCGTTAAACAGTTTGGTGATGAAGCTTATGTACGTGGACTTAATGTTTACACTACGATAAACAAACGACTCCAGCAGGCGGCCAATGACAGTATCTGGAACGGTCTGGTGGCTTATGATCAGCGTCATGGTTATCGAGGTGTAGTACGGCATGTCGAACTGGATGCGGAAAATGAAGAAGCTTCCGCGACGGATGTAGACGGTGAGACCGAAGACGGTAAGCCGGCCCTGGTCGATATATTGAAAGACGATGAGAATTACGGACGGTTCGTCCCGGCTCTCATCCTGTCAGTTAACGATGATATCTCCATCGATGCAGATGGTGAGAAGAATATAGCAGCTGGCGCCGTAACTGAGGCTGCATCAATAGAAAAACGTTCCGCTACTGCTTTGCTCAAAGACGGTAACAGGGTTCGTATCCCGTGGCGTGGTATCAAGTGGGCACGTGAATATGTCAGCGTAAATAGAGTTGGTGACGAATTGCAGAAAGTTTCAGACGTTATCAAACCCGGTGATGTGGTCTGGTTGGCAAACGACCCGGTCAATGGCTGGAGCCTGGGGCAGATTCCTGAAGTGCAGGGTGCGTTGGTAT
>CBDUKK010000157.1:0-5006 GCA_965367795.1 uncultured Gammaproteobacteria bacterium | reverse complement strand
AAATCTTTGGCCATATACAGAGCCTTATCGGCGCGTTCAAGTATCGATTCGACATCGTCTGTCTCGGCATCAAACTCAGCTACGCCAAAGCTGCTGGTCACATGACCGACGTTTGGGAATTCATATTGTTCGATGTCGTTGCGTAATCTTTCTGCGTGTATGCATGCACCACTGAGCCTGGTTTCTGGTGCCAGTATAATAAATTCTTCGCCACCATAACGGGCGAATATATCGGCACTGCGATTTGCTTTGGCAACTATCTCGGTAACTTTCTCCAGTACCTCATCACCGACCATGTGACCGTGGTTGTCATTTATATCCTTGAAATTGTCGAGATCGAAAAAGATAATCGAAAACGAACCACCGTAGCGCTTCACCTTGTCGATCTCGGCATCGAGAAAATGTGCAAAATGCAGACGATTATAGATATGTGTCAGTGAATCTGTGTATGCCATCTTACCCAGTTTTTCACTCAACACTTTTATGTGGGCAAGCATGAGACCGAACACCAGGCCGGTAAAGATCGGTATGACAAAAGAAGCTGCGGTAAACTCTATCTTTAACGCATATACGGTATGCACTATATTTAAGACTGTTGTGATAAAGCACGACAAGCTGACATAGAGCAGGTAGATGAACAGCTTCTGTATCGTTGTAGATTTAAAATCCATAAGCATTGTCGAGAGCAGCATCTAGTGATACTGTAATTATCAAGTAGTCTATCCTATCGCTAATTGGCTGCTATTTCACCTAATTGATCAGTCCGGGAGAATGATATGACAGCAGAAAACAGTATTACTCATAAATGTGCCACCTTGTTGCTGGCGCTGCAGCTTGCATTCTTCTCTGTGGCGGCTGAAGCTCGTCAGCTTGGAGATGTGACCTTGTCCGACAAAGTGAAGATACCAGGCAGCGATGTTGAGCTGCAGTTAAATGGTATGGGTTATCGAACTAAGTTTGTTTTCAAGATCTATGTCGCTGCGCTTTATACCGAATCCAGTGTTGCTTCACGTGACTCTGTTCAGTCATTGAAAGGACCGAAGCGCATCGTAATGCACATGGTCTATGATGAAGTGGAACGAGGGAAGATTATCGACGGCTGGAATGATGGTTTTGAAGAGAATAACAGCGATGACAAGCTGGCGAATCTGCAGGCTCGTATAGATACTTTTAATAGTTATTTTTCTGACCTGAAGAAAGGTGATGTGCTGTTATATGATTATATTCCTGAGAAGGGTGCTCGTGTAACGATCAATGGTGAAGAAAAAGGTGTTATAGAAGGTGCTGATTTTTATTCAGCGCTGCTCGATATCTGGCTGGGTGATGAACCGGCTGATGACGATCTGAAAGATGCGATGCTGGGTATAGCTAACGACGAATAAGGTGTCATGTGGTTGTGTGAAATTGTTCGGCTGCTTCACGGAAAGTCGATTCTGCAACCACGCCGGTGAGTACCCTTTCGCCGAAGACGAAGCTTGGCACACTCTGTATCTTGTGTTGTCGTGCCGAGCTGAAGTTTTCGAGCAGGCGCTGCTTGTACTTTTGATCGCTCCAGGCAGAAACCATTATGTCTTCATCTATACCGCAGGATATGGCGATCTCTTTCAGTTTGAGCCTGTCGCCGATATTGTTGCCGTCAACGAAATAGGCATTGAACAGCTTTTCATGCAAAGCGTAGAAGGTGTCGCGGCCACATTGCTTGGCGGCTTCCGATAGTAATAGCGCGTCCCTGGAGTTGGTGATAAAGCTGAGTCTGGATAACGGGATGTTTTCTTCATTGGCAATGCGCTCGAGGTTATCCAGCATTTTCTGCCACTGTTCTGCAGGGTAGTCCAGAGAGTCGATGGGTTCGCCTTCGACTGACGTTTCAGGGTGGATCTCCAGAAAACACCAGTTTATCTTCAGCTCATAGCTGTCACGCAGGCGTTGCAGGCGATGATGCCCGACATAACAGAAGGGGCATATGTAATCACTGTAAACGGTAATCTTCAATTCAGGTAAAGTCACAGTATATGTTCAAAGTTATTTGATAAAGTATCTGAGTTAAGGTGATAGCTATAAAACTTTACTATATACCAATCTACTATTGTCTGACATGGCTTTGTCTACCTGGTTCCGCGATTGCTGCAGAACCGGTTGCAGATGATAAAAAAAGTCTGGCCGTGAAATCAGGGCAGGCTGATACGGCTGAAGATAAAGCGCAGTGGAGCATGGGCCTGGGTTTAGGCATGTTCAGCTATCAATATTATCCTGGAGCAAAAGAAAGCAGGCAGATATTCCTGCCGGCGCCATATTTTACCTACCGGTCTCCCAGGTTTGAAGTGGACCGCGGCATCAAAAGCTTCATATATAACAGCGAAAAAATAATCATTGATGTGAGCGCGGATTTTGGTGTGCCAGTGAATAGTGATGATACGATAGCACGCAGAGGCATGCCAGACCTGGATTTTGTTCTTCAGCTCGGTCCCTCGCTTGAGTTCATGTTGAACGATAAGCGTAAAAATTATTTTGATGCACGCTTCGAGATTCCTGTTCGTGTCGCTTTTACGATAGATATCGGGAATATGCAGCATATCGGTTATCTTGCGGAGCCACGCTTTACTCTCGCTCATCGCCGTACATCTGCAACCGGCCTTACGCATAAAGCTACCATGGGTCTTAAGTTTGCGACGCAGGACTATCATGCCTATTATTATGATGTGGCTGCGGAGTTTGTTACACCGGAAAGGTCTGAATATAAAACTGATGCGGGTTTTGGTGGCAGCTTTGTTAACTACCGGATCTCGTATAAAACCAGTGACTTCATCTACTGGGCATTTATACGTTACCAGTCGCTGCGCGGTGCGGAGTTTGAAAACAGCCCGCTGGTGTTGCAGAACGATTACTATTTTTTAGGTGTCGGTTTCGCATGGATATTCGCTTCCAGTTTCTAGCTTTTGTCGAGCATCTTGCTATTCGATTAACATGACCAGGCCGAGCATAAAAAGTAATAGTGCAAAACTCAGACGGAGTGTGTTTTCAGATATGCTGTGGGCGACCTTCGCACCAAGCGGCGCTACCAGGAAACTACTGCCAGCGACAAATAAGAATGCATCATACTGAAGATATCCCAGTGAATAATTATTACTGAAGGTCAGATCGTAGCTGGTTAAGATAAAAGACAGCGTGCCGAACAATGCGATCGGGAAGCCGCAGGCAGCAGAGGTGGCGACGGCGTTTCGCATAGGGATATTAAACCAGTGTAAGAATGGTACGGTCATTGTGCCGCCGCCGATGCCGACGATGGTCGAGATAAAACCGATGATCATGCCACCGCTGGTCGCCGTCGTATTATTGAGTTTTTTATCGCGTTGCGTGGGACGCTTTTTTATTAGCATATTCGTCGCCACTGCAAACTCAAAAAAAGCGAAAAATAGCCTCAAGCTGTCACTGTTTATCGATGATGCAAAGAAACCGCCGAGTGCGGCACCGAGGACTATGCCGGGGCTCAACAGTAATACCAGTGGCCAGAGAACGGCCTGTCTGCTGTGATGTGCACGCGTCGATGATATCGATGTGATTACGATCGTGGCCAATGAAGTAGTTAGTGCCATCTGCATCAGGTACTGTTGTTCGTAGCCATGGCTGGCGAATACGAAGAACAGTACCGGTACGATAATCAGGCCACCACCGACACCTAGCAGACCTGCAGCAAAACCGGCGAATGCACCGGTGAGCATGTAGGTGAGGACTTCTATGATGTAAGGGTCAAACAAGCTTAGCCAGCTATAGCTTTCTGATGGAGCCTGGTAACGAGATCACAGTTCAGGAAGCGATCACCTTCCGCATCGCCGGTGATCACAGAAAAAGGCTGGTCTGGTTCTCCCATCTGGTCGAGTACGATACAGGCACCAGTGAAATCATGATCACGGGTGTAATCATTGATGGTGATGATAGTCTGCAGGCTGGCGCCTGTTGTTGACTTGATGCCATTTTCAGAATCTTCAAAAGCGATGCATTCATCTGCACTCAGATCCATCTCTTTTAAGGCATATTTATAGATGTCAGGCGCCGGTTTTTTTGCGGGCACGATATCACCTGCCGCGATGACTTCAAACCAGTCGATCGAGTCAGATCCCAGGGTATGAGTCAGTAGAGCGGTAACGTTTTCAGGTGTGGTGGTGGTAGCGATAGCGAGTCGCAGGCCACGCTGCCTGGCTTCTTCGATCAGTCGTTCAACACCGGGACGTAAGGGGATGGCACCAGTTGATAACAGTTCCGTGTAATGACGTGTTTTAGCCTGGTGTAATTCAGGAATCTTTTCCATGATGTCATCGGGTGCTTCGCTCTCACCAAGAAACTTTTCAACATAAAATTTCATGCGCTCTTTGCCGCCGGTGACCGCGAGTAGCTCACCATAGGTTTCGACGCTCCAGTGCCAGCCAATGCCATATTCATCAAAAGCCTGGTTAAAAGCTACCCGGTGGCCATCTCGTTCTGTATCAGACAGCGTGCCGTCTACATCAAAAATCAAGGCTTTCAAAGTCGTTGTTCCGTTCTGTGTATTCATAAAGACGTCATAATGTATTCGTGTAAAAATGGAGGCACAGTTTACAGGATAGAAAAATGCAAAAACACTTAAAACTTGGCTGGCTAGGGTTGGGCGTGATGGGCGGTGCGATGTGTCAGCATCTGATGGCTGCCGGTTACTACATGTCTGTTAATACACGCAGCCGCGATAAAGCTGAAAAGCTTTTAGACAATGGAGCCGTGTGGTGTGATACCCCGGCTGAAGTAGCTGCGATCAGTGACGTGGTGTTTACCATGGTCGGGGCCGAAGATGAAGTGAAAGAGGTGTACTTTTCGGCTAATGGTCTATTTGCGACAGATATAAGCGATAAGACATTTGTTGACATGGGAACGACCGCGCCAGCCTTAACACTGGAACTATCGAGTTATGCAAAACAGCATAATGCAGATTTTATCGATGCACCTGTCTCGGGTGGTGATGTCGGCGCGAGGAACGC
>CBDUKK010000156.1:0-5026 GCA_965367795.1 uncultured Gammaproteobacteria bacterium | reverse complement strand
CAGTCAGGGCAACAAGAAGCGCGACGACGATTATCACTATCAGCGAAGCTGAAGATTTTTTCTTCGCTGTTTGCGGTTTGGCTGCCGCAGTTTTGCTGTTACCTGTTTTATAAGGTGCTACGGCAGCGTTGTCTGACCTGCTTTTAACCTCTGCTTTAGCCTTAGGGCTGGCTTTCGGCTTGGCCTTCTTTTTAGTCTTTGCCTTGGCTTTCGGTTTTACTGTTTTTGTTTTTTTGGCGTCAGCTTTTTGTTCTGTTGTAGATTCTGGTTTGGCTGTATCTTCCGTTTCGGTAGTATCGTCTTTATCAGGCATCGTATTCTCCCGGGTGGCTTATATTCGTATGATCAATGTTAGATTATTTTATTTAATTATTCGACCATCATACTCTCGGAATGATTTAATTCCTTGATTTGAATCATTATTCGATAACGCTCAAAAAGGTGGTATCAGTGCCGGATCGGCAGCTGGATATGTATAGTAGTGCCGAGGTTGATATCGGATGTCACTGCCATGTGGCCCTGGTGCTGTTCGGTCACGATGTAATATGAAAAAGACAGGCGCTGGCTGCCATCAAGATCTTCCGCTGCTGGATCATCGGTGAAAAAAGGCTCGAACAGGTGCATCTGCTCTTCAGCGGTGAGCCCGAGCCCGTTGTGCTGGATCTTGATCCATAAGGTATCGTAGTTTTCAGACAGGATAATTTTGATGGTCGGCTCAAATTCATCGCTGTCTTTCTTCTGCGCCAGTGCATGGCAGGCATGACGAAACAGGCTCAGGAAAACCTGTTTTAACTCGGTGATATAGCAGGGCAGTAGCGGCAGGTTGCTTTCGAATTTCCGCTCGAGTTTAATCTCCTTGAAAGGCAGGTCGCCAGAGACAGAAACGACTTCATTGGCAAGACTGATGGTGTTTTCCATGATATCAACAATATCGGCCATCTGTTTTATGCCGTTACGGCTGCGGGCAAAAGCCAGCAGGTTACTGATGATGGCCGATACCTGTTCGCCCTTGGCTGACATATCGGTGATTATCTCATCGAGTTTTACTGCGCGGTCATCCCCAGTGTCCTGTTGCAGCTTGATGACATTGCGATCGCTGATGATCTTCTGGAAATACCTGAGATCTGCCATGAACGCCTGTAACGGCAGGTTGATGTCGTGCGCCATGGTCGAGGCGAGCTCACCCATAAATGACATCTTATCGGTATGGATCAGCATATTTTCAGCGGCGGTCTGCTTGGTCACATCGTCGACCAGGACGACGACACCGGCTTCTTCGCCCTGTAACGGGTATATCGTAATATCGTAGTGATAAAGGCTGCGCAGGCTCTGCTTGAGATGAATGATCTTGTTCTGTTCGATCGATTGTTGTACCTGGTCTGGAATAACGGTCATCTGTGGATAAGCTTCCAGCAGCGTTTTGCCCATTGCATCTTCAGATGAGACGCCTGATACCACTTCGATCTTCTTGTTCCAGTGTGTGACGCAGCCATTGTTATCCAGTCCCACCAGCATCAATGGCATCGAGGTTAAGATATCGTTGATATATGATTTGGAAGAGCGCAGTTGATCGGCAGTGATCACATGCTGCGAGATCTCTTTTTCCAGTAGCTGATTGCTCTCCTGTAACAGTTTGTTTGACTGGTCCAGCGTCGCAGTCCGTTCCTGTACCCGCTGTTCAAGCTCATTTCGAATAGCGGTTAGCTCACGGTTCGCATGGCGGAGCCTGCGCCGTGCTATCAGCAGATAGATGGTGACGATGGTCAACAGGATCAACAGCGTGGAGCCGGTATAATTGGCCAGGTGCTGCCAGTTCCTGTTACCGTGTTCATCTTTAAAAAGATCAGTGATCGCCATCGCAGAGGGACTCTGCAGTGCGAGGATCACTAACAATGACAAATTTTTCATAACCAGATATCAAACAGAAAAGCGGTATATCACTATACCATGACCGACTGCCTGAGAAAAAAAGAAAAGAGGCTAAATTATCCGGGCATAGACAATAAGCCGGAGCTTCCGAGTTGCCAAGCCTGTTGGTTACAAATGGGGGCAGGCTCTATAAAATGTCCCGAAATCTCATGAGAAAGCAGGCATAATCTGATAGTGGCAATTTCAAAATTCGACAAGCAGTTACAGATCGAACAGATTCGTTATATCGAGACGGAGCATCCGCTGGACTGTGATAGTAATCCTGACTTGCTCGAACATTCCGGGCAGGGGGATTTTGAAGACCGCCTGTGGCAGCGTGCAGAGTGCCTCATTCGGCAGCATGATTTTTCTGCATTGCTGGGTCGTGCGGCGAGAGTGGCTCGTTATGCTAATACCTTCGCTGTGATGCTTGTCGTGATGTTAGGTGCACTCGGTACCCTGTATGCGGTCACTGACAGTCAAACCATCAATATCTACTGGTTGTTACTGGTGCTGCTTGGCTTCAATATCGTCTCAATGTTGTTATGGCTCACGGGCATCAGTCTGAATATAGAGGGTTTGACGTCCGGTATGTTAGCCAGGTTAACGGGCTGGTTGCCGGGGCACCTTGAGAGTAAAGCCCGGGTCAGAGAGAGCCTGGATAGAAAAAAGGCGGGTATGCTGGCCGACCATGCGTGGCTGGCCTGCAGTTTTTCAGGTCCCGTCGGTAAGTGGCATTTCAGTAAGATAAGCCATCAGTTATGGCTGGCCTATTTATTTGCCGGATTGTTTTTTCTGGTGTTGTTGTTAATGGTTCGACAATATGACTTCACCTGGGGCACGACACTGTTGTCTGATACCGTCTTCGTAACACTGACGGAGACATTAAGTGTGCCGCTGGATGTGCTGGGTTTTGCTACACCTTCACCAGAGCAGGTACAGCAAACCCGGATAGGGCAATTGCAGCAAGGGCTTGCTCCGGCTGCTAGTGCGGAACTACGTTATCTCTGGGCGCAGTTCCTGTTAGCTTCTTTACTATGTTTTGGTATTGCGCCCAGGATAATGCTGTGGTGCTGGTCGTTGATAATGTTCCGCCGGGCCCGCCGGCTGTTTATGCTCGATCACTACCTGCCTTATTACATCGCTTTGCGCCAGCGCCTGCAGCCACTGGCGAGTCACCGACGAGTGATCGATGCCGGTACAGCTCCGGTCGACAACTATCATCCGCCAGCGCCAGGGACTGTAACGCATACGCTGCCTGCCGAGGCACGTTGGATAGCCGTTGAACTCGGTGATGATATACACTGGCCGCTGGCATCTGTTAACGTGAACAATGACCTTGGACAGGTCGTTGATCGTGGGACATTGGCTGATATCCTGCAGCGTCTGCGCGATAATCAATACCCGGTGATCGCGATAGCAGTCTCTTCTGCACGTCCACCCGACCGTGGTGTGCAACGTACCATCGCCAGCCTGGTGTCCGGCGGTGATCAGCGTTGGCTGGTCCTGCTGCAGAAACATGAAGACCAACCGGTTACGGAAAAGCGGCTGGCAGCATGGTACAGGCTGGCGGATGCCTGTGATGTGCCAGCTGATCACGTTATCAGCCTGAGTCTGACTCAGGGAGGAATCAGTCATGGAACATAATGTTCCCGGGTTACCGATAAATGTTGCAGTCGTTGGCCATAGTAATGCCGGTAAGACATCGCTGATCCGAACATTGCTGCGTGATGATCAATTTGGCGATATCGATGAAATGGCTGGCACCACGCGTTGCGTAGAAAAGTCGGCAATACTGTCCGCTGATGATGAAGTGCTGGACCTGTTTGATACTCCCGGCTTCGAGGATTCCAGTGCGCTGCTGCAGGCACTCCAGGCATTGTCAAAAACGGTCGAAACTGGATCGTCTGCAGACCTGTTACGCATGTTCATAGAGCGGGCTGAAGACTATCCTGATTTCGAGCAGGAAATAAAGGTGCTCCGGCAATCGCTGATCAGCAACGTGCTTCTCTATATCATCGATGTGCGCGAACCGCTGCTAGGCAAATACAGCGATGAGGTCGAAATATTGAGCATGGCCGGTAAGCCGATCCTCCCCGTGTTCAATTTTATCGCCGGCAATAGTGATGCGCTGATACGTTGGCGCCAGCAGATGGCGAAGTTCAACCTGCATGCGGCTCTCGAGTTCGATACTGTCGCTTTTGAATTTGAAGCGGAAAAGCGGTTATACCAGAAACTGCAGAGCCTGCTCGAGCAGCATTACGATATCCTGCAGACGCTGATCGATTATCGTCAGGAGGTCTGGGGTAAGCTGAACCATGCCGCTGCCAGGCGTATATTTCAATTGATCGCAGTCGTGGCCTGTTACCGTCGTGAGGTCTCAGCCAGGGGAGGCGCCTCTGAAGCTGATGTCGCATCGATGCAGGACTTCGTCCGCAATGCAGAGCAGCAGGCATTGCGGGACCTGTTAACGATATTTTCTTTTACCCAGTTAGATGTCGATATACAGCAGTTGCCTGTGCGCGACGGTGAATGGGAACTGGACCTGTTCTCTCCTGCTATGCTGAAAGACTTTGGATTGAATGCCGGGGCGACTGCTCTGAAAGGCGCAGCTGCCGGTGCCGGTATCGACCTGATGGTGGGGGGCATGAGTCTCGGTGCTGCGGCCATGCTGGGAGCGGCACTGGGAGCAGGGTGGGCGGCGGCGCGGCGATACCAGCAAGAGTTAAAAGCTGCCCTGCGCGGGCACAGCTGGCTGTGTGTCAATGACGATACGGTAAGCCTGTTATTCCTGAGAAATCGGAAACTTCTGCACAGTCTGACGCAGCGCGGCCATGCTGCGCAGGACAAATTACAACTCAAGAATGATATGCAGAAGACGCTGCCCGGGCGATGGTACAAGGTGCTTAACACCTTACGTCAGCATCCGGAGTGGCAACAGCTTCCGTCTTCCGATGAAGAATATATGCAGTTACAGGATGAAGTAACAGGCTGGCTTGTCAGTGATGATCGCGCAGCGTAGGCGAGGTATTCTGCAAGGCTTGCCTGTGACTGCTCGCGTCACATCGAAAGGCTCGTCTGATGGCATCATCTGAAACAGTGAACAGGTTTATAATGT
>CBDUKK010000155.1:0-5038 GCA_965367795.1 uncultured Gammaproteobacteria bacterium | reverse complement strand
TAGTAGAACAATGCAGGAGCAATTGTCGAGGAGCAGTTACCGAGGAGCAATTGTCGGGAGTGATGTTATATCAAACGGTAGTTTTACTATTCAGTGAGTAGTATTGGTCCGCCCCGTTTATTGCGTTTTCCTAATCTATGTCTTCAGCCGGTTCTATCATTGGAATCCTAAGACAAAAACTTGTCCCCTCGCCCAGCTTGCTCTCAACATCAACATGGCCTGAATGGCGCTTGGCAACGGCATCGACAAAAGCCAGGCCCAGCCCTACGCCCTGTTTACGTTCGACGCCACTGCCCTGGGTACGGCGGAACATTTCAAATAGATATGGCAGTTCTTCAACGCTTATGCCACTCCCATAGTCAATGATGCAACAGTTGATCTCGCCCATGTTCTGACGGACCGTAATGTTGACGCTGGTGTTGACCTCGCTGTGTTTTATCGCGTTTGATAACAGGTTGATTATGGCGCGTTCCAGTAAGTCTGGTTCGCCCTGGGTCCATAATTCTTCCTGGTCAAATTCGTAGTTGATACTCACTTTCAGTTTATTTGACAACGCCCACAACTGGTCGATCGCGTTTAATACCACGCTATTAAAATCGATATCGTAAAAGCGTAGGTTTTCACTGGTATTAGCACGTGATAGCTGCAAAAACTGTTCGGCCAGGTGTAGGGTTTTATGCGTGTTCTTTTCCATGTTTGCGAGCATACTGTGTATCTCATCAATATCACCTTTATCTTTCGCCAGTTCGATCATGGCGATCATCGATGAAAGCGGCGAGCGCAAATCGTGAGAAAGGAAATTCAGTACTTCATTTCGTTTTTTCTCACTGGCTCTCAACATACTGATATCCGAAAAGTTGACCACGAAACCATCAAACACGTCACCGATGATCCGCAATGGACTGATCTCCACCATCAGCTCACGGCCGTCTTCATGCTGTGCATGGGTGAGCACCCGTTCCTGGCGGAACATAACGCATTGCAATAAAGCCTTCCAGTTCTCGCCATCCTTCTGCCGTACATGTTTCAATATATTCGTTAACGACTCGCCGTTTATATCGGCATTATCATCACCGTATAGATACCAGCCTGCACGTCGATTAGACAGCATTACCTGGCCCCGGCTGCTGCAAATCAAAACGCCATCGGCCATACCCGAGAGACTGTCATCGATTATTCGCCTGAGCTCTTCGTATTCGACACCGGCAGCCTGCACCTGTTCGATCTTTGCCTGCAGCACATCTTCGACGTAGGCATTGTGTTCAGTGTCTGTATCTAGTGGTGTATTGATCAGGCTATTGAGCAGGCGCATCTCTTCATCGGTGATGATGGAGTCTATGCCCATACTCAAACCCAGCAGGCAGGGTTTATTTCTGTAGCGTGTGCGTGTCCAGTAGCGGTAGCCATCGATGCTCCAGCCCTGCGACTTGATGTTATTCAGATTACAGGCTGGCACGCTTCCTTGCTCGAGGATTGTGTTGCCGTTCTCCTCCTGTAATACCCAGCCTTTTATCGGAACAAACTGACTGATAAATTTGATCTCATCGGCTATGTTCCTGTCACGGCGTACGCTGAGTGACTTTTGCCTGGCAGAAAGCTGGTCGAGTTCAGCATTAATATGGCGCATAGCCTGCTCCAGCCGGCGCCAGCTCCATAGCGGATAACTGATGAACTGGAACAGCAATATCGTGGATACCGGCAACCATACACTGAATAACCATAACAACAAGGCAACAGCGATCAGGGTGCCTGCGACGATACTGAAAAGGGCAAGTAAGGTACTCGCTGGATTAAGGTACGGGTAGATGAGCACAGGCAGCGAAACCAGCAGGACGCTAATAACGATCAACCAGTTTTTTTGCACTTCAGTAATACGGATATCATTACGTATCGCATCCATGACATTGGCAATAATCTCAACCCCGGGCATGGTGCCGCTTTTTCCGGATAGCGGTGTCGGCAGGGCATCACCCAGACCTTCAGCGGTGGTTCCCACCAGCACTATCTTGTCGCGAAACAGGTCTTTAGGATACTGCCCAGACAAGACCTGCGAATAACCGATATGTTGAAAATGTCCGGGTGGGCCGGCGTATGGTATCAGGAAAGGGAATTCACGCGACCATTGCATGGAGGAATACTGTTTCGACTGGTCTGCCGTTTTTACCCTGTCTTCCAGTTCGAATCGATCATCGGCTACGCCTAATAGTGCCAGGCTGTAGTGCGGCCAGTGCGGCTCGCCGATACCTTCTCTGAGGAAGACCCGACGGGCAATGCCGTCTTCACTGATATCGATATGCACATGTCCTAGTGCGGCAGCATTGTTAGTGAATTCCGGCAGCGGCAAGGCTTCGATCGGGTAGGAGTTTATGCTCTCCTGTGACATGAAAATAGGCAGTACGACTTTTCCACTTGCACGCATGGCGCGTGCCAGCAATATATCGGATATCGGGTTGTTACTATCGTGTTCGTTGAAAATGATATCCAGCCCGATAGCTTTCGGTGATTCCATTTCAAGTTTATTGATCAGGCTTGCATGGGTAGATCTTGGCCAGGGCCAGCGCCCTATCTCATACAGGCTCTCATCATCGATGGCTATAATGATGATGTCATTAGAAACCGTGCGTGACCAGAAGGACAGCTGCGCATCGTAGAGCAGATTATCCCAGCGCCAGAGCACATTATTCTGTATGAACAGACCGGCAGCGGATGCCAGAAGAACAACCAGTAATATGTGCTCACCCCACCCTGAACGTCTACTCCTGGGGTTAGCCTGTTCAACAGAATCCACGTTACAGCTTCATACTCATAATAACAGTGTGACCAGCCCTATAGTCATAATAATTTTCCAGTAAGAATCGTCTTCAACCAGAGCTGGCGGCTCTTTAATCTCGAAGCTGGCAACTGCATCAAGCCCTTCAAGTTTAAACTGATCAACACCGCGGACACTTAGATAGTAATGGCCAGGTGTAAGCTGATCCATATCGATCGTGTTTTCTGTGGTCGTGCTATCGACGACAAGCTGGTTGAATTTCTCATCACTTGCCAGCAAGTAGCGATATGATTTTGCGCCATCCAGTGCTATCCAGGTAACCTGAACAGACGTCTGTTCGGCCGAGGTCTCAATACTCACATCCGGCGCTGATAATAATTTTACCGGTTCGGGCAACGGCTTGTCTTTCTCGGCCACGATACCATAACCATCCTGAATATCTTTTTCTGAGGTGCCGGCTGAAACCGCAACAATACCTTCGGTCACCTCGGTCCTGCTGATCTGCTCATCATCCGTCGACAACCTGAATGCAGTGCCCCGCACTGCAGTGATTGCCGCCGGTGTTCTGATCTCATAATGGCTGTCCGGATGCTGTTTTTCTACCCAGGTATTAACGCTGCCTGAATTGAGGTGAATGCGTGTATCCACCATGCCTGTCTGTTTATGATGGCTGAGTTTGTCGAGTACGACTACACTGTTTGACAACACCTGCAACTCGGATTTATCTGCAAACTGCATGCGCAGGTTTTGTTTGTCTGCAGTAACAACCCTGTCGCCGCTGTACAGCTTTTCGCCGAGAGTTATTTTAGACTGCTCGCCGTTGGCACGTATTAACGTTGCCTCACCGCTGACCGCAATCACCAGGGCTGGTGTCGGCTGCTGCTTTAACATTGAGACCGGTATTATAATTCGTGTGCCCGGACGTATCTTTCTATCCGGCCCCTGTTTTATCTGGTTTAATTTCTGTATCTCACCCCAGTTGTTAACGGTGGTGGTATATCTTTCAGCGATCTTCCATATACTGTCACCAGGCCTGAAAGTATATTCCCAGTATTCTTCTTCAGCAGAGACCAGGGAGGGAAAACTGGTTGCAACCACCAGCAGTAAAGTGCAGATAAAGCGTAACATCTTGTCCTCCTGTTATGAAACTTTGAACAAACGATAACCGCGTTGGTAAATACTGGCAAGCTGCCAGCCAGCGGCCGGGTTAATTCCAAGCTTGGAGCGAATACGGCTGATATGGGTATCCACTGTACGGGTATTGAGATCTGCCCGGGTTCCCCAGATTGACTCCATTAAAAAATCTCGCGTTACCAGGCAGCCGGCATTGCGAAATAGATAGGCAGCCAGTTCAAATTCTTTATTGGTTAATTTTACTGCTTCACCATTGAGTGAAATACTGCGTCCCGGATTATTTATTTCGTAAGGCGGATAAGTTTCTATTTCAGCAGGTTCTGCAGTTTGAAAATCTTTTTCACTAGCGACAGGATCAGTATCTTCGCCGATTTTATTACGGCGCTGCAGCGCCTTGATCCTTGCCAGGGTAACCGCTTTTTTGACCGGCTTGACCATGTAATCATCTGCACCGTGATCAAGTGCTTCAACCACACTTTCTTCGCTATCACGACTGGTTATGAAGATCACCGGGGTATTAGTGGCTTTTTCACCGCGTAACCAGTCAAGCTCTTCAATGCCGGTGGTATCGGGCAGGTGCCAGTCGAGTACCAGTAAGTCGAAGTTCTCGCTATTCATTGCTTCACGAAAACTTTTACCTGTCGTATAAGGCTGCAACGTGTCGCCCGCCTCTTTTGCCCACAGGCTAATCAGTTCAATTTGGCTTGAATCATCTTCCAGTAATCCGATACGCACGACATAGACCTCTTAAAACGTTTCTGATTATAAATATTGCCATACTATTGGCTAACAAAAAGCCTGGGGGACGTTAACAAATGTAAACTTTTCCTCATTGTTTACATACGTCGATACTAACACACAGCCGGTTATACCTGCCACTTTGGTAAATGCTGTTCAGTCAATATTAAACGACAAGTTATTATTTCAGAAATAAAAAGGGCGGCCTTAGGCCGCCATGATTTAATACTTTATAGTTATTGTAATACTAATATTCTAATGCTTATACCAGCGCGACAGTCAGCTTGCCTGCTTAAGACCAGAGAAAGAAGAAGCTGCCTTAACAAAACCTTTACTTTCTTTCGAATAGACCTGTAACAAAGTCAATGCAATCTCATGCAAGCCTTTGATCACCTG
>CBDUKK010000154.1:0-5040 GCA_965367795.1 uncultured Gammaproteobacteria bacterium | reverse complement strand
ACCGGGTAATGAACATCTTCTCATTATTATCACGCAGGCTGGCAGGCCGGTTAACGACCAGCGTGCCCAGCTGTTCGGCTAGTTGCAGCACATATGTGCTGGCGATGTACTCGATATCAAAAGGCGGGTCTTTTCGCATCAGGATGACATCCAGTGATGACAGTTCGATATCCTGCTCAGAGGTGAAATCAAACCAGTGCTGAGGATTGTCTTCTACCCTGGTGGTCCTGCTGTGTGCTTTAGCTTTGTCATTTTCTGTATACAGGTCTGACTGGTAGATAGTGTGTATCTCCCAGCCAATTTTTTGTGCAGCCAGCATCATCGCAAAACTACTGTCCTTTTTTATGTTGATCGACGACAGAGGGTCCATGACGATGCCTAATTTGATACTCATGAAAATCTCCAAACATTGATGAACAGGTAGTTGATAACTAATTCTAACAGTAATTTGTCATCGGTTCTGTGTCGAAAAAATGTCAATAATTCTCGCCTAAGCAAAATCTTAGCCAATATTGTTCAAGTTTTAATGAATTATTGGCAATACCCAGAATGTGGTCTACATTCAGTTTATCTAGTGACTTTTTTTGGGGATTGTCAATTAACTTGACGTTTCAAATGGTACAGCAATGGCTCAAGAGAATATGTAATGAATGACCTGAAAGTAATGGTCATTGATGACAGTAAAACAATAAGGCGAACAGCGGAAAACCTGCTCAAAAAAGAAGGCTGTGAGGTAGTGACGGCGGTTGATGGTTTTGAAGCATTATCAAAAATTGCTGAAAACAAACCCGACATCATATTCGTCGATATCATGATGCCACGACTTGATGGTTACCAGACCTGCGCCTTAATAAAGAATAATAAAACGTTTAAGGATACGCCGGTCATCATGTTATCCAGTAAGGACAGTATTTTCGACCGAGCACGTGGCCGCATCGTTGGTTCGACACAGTATCTGACAAAACCGTTTACTAAAGAAGATTTAATCGGTGCAATAAAAGAGTTTGCATCGACGAGCTGAGAGAGTAGATATCCAGAAGTTGTATGAGTTTTTAGGGATATAGAATAACAAGGATAAGAATGTGATGAAAAAGCTTCATTCGATAACAAATATATAGTGGTGAGTGAGTATGGCAAAAGTAATGATAGTTGATGATTCTCCAACAGAAGTTCATGTGTTGCAGACTATGTTAACCAAGAATGGTCATGAGGTTGTGGTGGCCACTTCAGGTGAAGAAGGTGTTGATATGGCTAAATCCGAGATGCCTGACCTGATCTTGATGGATGTCGTAATGCCAGGCATGAATGGGTTTCAGGCTACACGCCAGATTTCTAAGGCGAGTGAAACTTCATCGATACCTGTGATCATGGTAACGACCAAGGATCAGGAAACAGATAAAGTCTGGGCGATGCGCCAGGGCGCAAAAGATTACATCGTGAAGCCGGTACAGGAAAAAGCATTGATCGAACATGTCAATATGGTGCTTTCCGCCTGAGTGGTCAAGGTACATATTGACTGAATATTAAACAGTATTTGATTGTACATAATAAAAATAAGAATAAGAAAAATAGATGAATACGAGTGACCCGTTTGATTTATTGCTGGATCTTGAAAGACGAACTCTGGAAGGTTCTTCCGGTCTGCCTACGCTTGACCAGGTCAATGATGAATGGGTTGGTGTTGGTTTCCGGATCGGGAATTCGAGGTTGATCGCATCGATGTCAGAAGTGAAGGAGATACTGGATCTCCCGGATTACACACTGGTTCCAGGCGTAAAGCCATGGATCGTAGGTGTAGCAAACGTGCGCGGTAATTTGCTCCCTATACTGGATATGAAGTCTTATCTGTTGGGAGAGGATATCAAGAACCGACAAAAGGGCAGGGTTATCGTTATCGACTATAAAGGTTTTAATACCGGCCTGATCGTAGAAGAGGTATATGGCATGCGGCACTTCAGGGAAGCTGATGTTAGCGATGATATCCCAGAGGTTCCTGAGGATATATCGCCATATATAGAGAGAGCTTTCAAGCAGGATGAAGAACACTGGCCTGTATTTGATTTTAATGAGATGGCGCAAGATGAACGTTTCGCACATGCGTCCTTGTAATTTATAAAAAATATAAAAATAGTTAAGTTGAAGAGATTACTTAATACGTTATCAACAAATGTGGGCGAAATTAAGTTGATTGGAGAGAATGCCTTATGAGCGCAGAACAAAAAAACATTGCAATCGGAAAACCTTTGGTCATCATTGGTCTATTGCTAGCAGTATTCATTATTCTTATGTTGGGTAGCCTGGTATATGTGGCAGATAAACGAGCGACATTGCAGCGTCATGTAGAGTTGTCTGCGGAGCAGCTACTGTTATCTCAGCAGATGGCAACTTTTTCACTGGGTGCGTCATCCGGTAATGAAGAAGCCTTTGACCGCTTACTGAAGTCTCGAATCAAGTTCGATAATATTTTAAACACCTACCGTTCCGGTGACGTTCTAACAGCGGCTATATCGCCTAACCTGATACCTGATCTTGAGCTGGTTGAATCAGATTGGAGCAACTACCGGAATAATATCGAAGTTATTCTGAATGGTCGCCAGGCGATTTCCGAAGTAAGAGAACTTTACCAGGTGATTGAAAGTTTCATCCCCCAGATGCTGACATACTCCGATGAGGTGGTAGGTGTACTGATCAAGAAAGATTCTTCTCCTCGCCAGGTCTATCTCGCAACACGTCAGATGATGTTGTCACAGCGTATTAAGAATAACCTTAACCAGGTATTGGCTGGTGGTGAAGCAGCGGCAGCTGCGGCAGACAGGTTCGGTCGTGATGCGGCTTTATTCGGCCGGGTACTGGAAGGCCTGCTTAAAGGCTCTGAAGGTCTGCGTATCGAGAAGGTGAAAGACAAAGAAGCTGTTGCCAAGTTACGCGAAGTGGCGATGTTGATTAGTGCCGTAAGCGATAACATCGCTGGTATCCTCGAGCTCTCTCCGGAACTGTTCGAGGTAAAAGATGCTGCCGGTCTGGTAAGTGGTAACTCGGAAAGTATCCTGTTAACACTCGAGTCATTCCAGCAGAAGATCATTGCACAGGGTGAAGAGCTCGACCTTATCCAGTTAGTCGGTGTCGGATTTGGTGGTGCTGCGGTGGTGCTGATCATCATCGGCGGTATCCTGTTGCTGAAAGAAGCAAGAAAACGTGAGGAGAATGCGTTAGAGAACAACAGACGAAACCAGCGAGCCATTCTGCGATTACTGGATGAGATGGCCAACCTCGCTGATGGTGACCTGACTGTACACGCCACGGTGACCGAAGAGATTACCGGTGCGATCGCTGACTCGGTGAACTTTACCATCGACGCGCTGCGTACCCTGGTAACGACGATCAACAATACAGCGTCGGAAGTAACGCGCTCTACTGAGAAGACACAGCAGACAGCGAACGAGCTGGCACAGGCGTCTAACCAGCAGGCACGTGAGATCGCATCGGCCAGTGCCGCGGTGACCGATATGGCTGAATCTATGCTGACGGTATCGCACGATGCGGATAACTCCGCAAGCGTTGCGGCCCAGTCGATGGATATCGCGCAGAAAGGTGCCCAGGTGGTACGTAACACAATCGGTTCGATGGAAAAGATTCGTGAGAATATCCAGGAGACTTCAAAACGTATCAAACGTCTCGGTGAGTCATCACAGGAGATTGGTGATATCGTGGGGCTGATTACTGAGATTGCCGACCAGACGAACATCCTGGCGTTGAACGCAGCGATTCAGGCGTCGACAGCAGGTGATGCAGGTCGTGGTTTCGCGGTGGTAGCGGATGAGGTGCAACGACTGGCAGAACGTGCCGGTAACGCGACCAAGCAGATCGAGGGTCTGGTAAATACCATTCAGGCGGATACTAACGAAGCGGTTAAATCCATGGAGATGAGTACCGCGGGTGTGGTAAGTGGTGCTTCCATGGCCGAGGATGCCGGCGTTGCTCTGAAAGAGATTGAGGATGTATCAACAGAACTGTCTAACCTGATTAAAGGTATCTCGGACTCTACCAAGCAGCAGTCAAAAGTTGCGATGTCAGTATCCGACTCGATGAACGTGATTCAGGAGATTACCCTGCAGACTTCTGAGGGTACCGAAGAAACATCGAACTCACTTACCGCGCTTAACAAGCTTTCGGCCGAGCTGGGTCGCTCAGTATCGGGCTTCAAATTACCGTCTGCTATTGATGACGATAATATCGAAACCGTTATTTTAGAGAAACAGGCTTAAGGTAATCTGGCATAGGTGATCAGGTTATGAGTGTTGATAATACGGTTGAATATAATTCACTTAGCTGGGTCAAGGCGCAGCTCGATGATGTTCTGTCTGATGCGCAGGCGAACCTCAATGAATATATAGAAAATAATACTGACGAGAACCTGGAGAACTGCATCGAACATCTGCAGCTGATCTATGGCACCTTGCAGATGGTCGAGATCTACGGTGCAGCGATGCTTGCCGAAGAGATGCGTCTGACCACGGTGGCATTACTCGAAGGTAATGTAGAGCGTGCTGAGGATACCTATGATGTTTTGATGCGTGCGATGCTGCATCTCCCGGACTACCTGGAAGGAATACAGGCTGGAAAGAAAGACGCGCCAATATCGTTGATGCCATTGTTCAACGATCTGCGCACCGCACGAAAAGAAGGCCTGTTGTCTGAAAGTGTTCTTTTCTCTCCTGATATCGAAAATACAGAGATGGTGTCTGATGGTTATGATGCAGATGCGATCGAAACAGGCAAGCTTCAGGGTGAGGTCAAGAGACTGCGTACCCATTACCAGCTAGGGTTGCTCGACTATATACGCAATAACAAGGAACGGGTTGGCCTTCAGCGTATCAAGGCAGTTCTCCATTCATTAGAAAAAGTTTCCAGTAATGCAGAGGTACGTCGTATATGGATGGTTGCCGGCGCTCTCGTAGAAGGGCTGATCAAGCAGGGCATCGATACTAATTTAAGTATAAAGATGTTACTGGGTGCTATCGACCGTCAGTTGAAACTGGT
>CBDUKK010000153.1:0-5091 GCA_965367795.1 uncultured Gammaproteobacteria bacterium | reverse complement strand
GTAAAGGGCATCGGCGGTTATCACCTGATGTGTGATGCCGGCAGTACCGGGGCGGTCGACCGTTTACGCAAGAATAAACCGCGACCACACAAGCCGCTGGCTGTCATGTTTCCTGCACCGGCTGATGCGCCTTTCGAGTTTGCAGAAAAGTCGGTCACATTATCGCCTGGAGATAAAGCTTTTCTGTTACAGCCCGCAAGGCCGATATTGCTTGTGCAAAAGAAGATACACCCGGAACAGTCTGAACACGCACTATCAGAGCAGGTGGCGCCAGGCCTTAATGAAGTCGGCATGATGCTGCCATACAGTCCGTTGCATCATCTGCTGTTGAATGAATTTGGCGGTGCGCTGGTTGCAACCTCGGCAAACATCAGCGGTGAACCGGTATTGATTCACAATCATGATGTCGAAAAACGGCTCGCGCACGTGGCCGATGTTTGCCTGCACCATGATCGGCCGATCGAACGGCCGGCCGATGATCCGGTATACAGGACCATTGCCGATAAACCAAGACCGATCCGGACAGGCCGCGGTTCTGCGCCGATCGAATTGATCCTGCCTTTTGAGCTGAATCAGCCGGTTCTTGCTGTCGGTTCACATATGAAAAATGTCATCACCCTGGCATGGGATAATCGTGCCGTAATCTCACCCCATATCGGTGAGATGGATACGGCACGCAGTCTCGAAGTTTTTCAAGATACCATCGAAGATCTGCAAAAACTCTATGATGTCGAAGCACAGCAGATCATCTGCGACGCACATCCCGGCTATACGACGACTCGCTGGGCAAACAAACAGGCTCGTCCTGTTCACCGCGTGTTGCATCACCAGGCACATGCTTCAGCCGCCTACTATGAATGCAGCGCTGATTTGGCTGAAAAGCCGGTATTGGTCTTTACCTGGGACGGTGTTGGCTACGGTGCAGATGGCACGCTCTGGGGTGGTGAAACATTTCTTGGCAAGCCGGGTAAGTGGCAGCGTGTTGCCAGCATGCGCTCATTTAAGTTGCCCGGTGGTGACAAGGCAGGGCGTCAGCCGTGGCGAAGTGCAGCTGCATTATGTTGGGAGCTGGGCCTCGATTATGACGATATACCAGGGAAAGATTCGATGCAGATTTCAATGTTGAGGCAGGCCTGGCAGCGAGAAATCAACACACCGAGAACGACATCTGTCGGCCGGTTGTTCGATGCAGCAGCAGCACTTATCGGTATCTGTAACACGGCCAGTTATGAAGGGCAGGGGCCGATGCAGCTCGAAGCCCTGTGTGATTCAGTCGAGGTGTCGCCGGGTAACTTCATAGAACTTGATTTAGAATATGATGATAACTTATTGATATCAGATTGGAAGTCATTGATTCCTGTTATGTTAGATTCTACTTTAAGTGTCACTGAGCGTGCCTTGCTGTTTCATAATTCCCTGGCCCACAGTATCTTGCTACAGGCGAGAAACCACCGTGACCGGCACGGCGTGACCACGGTCAGCTTTTCCGGAGGGGTGTTTCAAAACCGCGTTCTAACGGAAAAGGCGATATCACTATTATCGGCTGATGGCTTTGAAGTTTATCTACCTGAGTTGATTCCGGTCAATGATGCGGGCATCAGTTTCGGGCAGATTATGGAGTATGGTTTTAAGCAATAAAAGCTTTGAGCCACAGAGGCACAGAGTACACAGAGAATCATATTTTTAAAAAACTTAAAAGCTTTACTCTGAAGTTCTCTGTGTCTCCGTGATTAATTATTTTTTCATTTAGGAATATAGATAATGCAAGACACCCACATCTCCCTGGCGCATGGCAATGGCGGCCGTTATATGCGGGAACTCATCGAAGAGATCTTTGCACGCCACCTTGCCAATCCGGATCTCGATGTACATGCAGATGCAGTGCCGATCGCGCTTGAGGCAGGCGAAGTGTTGTTTACCACTGATGGCTTTACCGTGCAGCCACTCGAATTTCCCGGTGGTAATATCGGATCACTGGCAGTCCATGGTACGACCAATGATCTTGCGGTGGCCGGTGCTATTCCAAAATATTTAAGCCTCAATGCTTTCATCGAAGAGGGTATGGAGATCGCTACCCTGGAACGCATTATCAAGACACTGGCAGAGACCGCTGCCGAGATCGGCGTAAAGGTCGTAGCAGGGGATACCAAGGTGTTGCGTCGTGGTGAAGGCGGTGGCCTGTACCTTGCCACCACGGGTGTCGGTATCCGTAATGGACCAGTGATGTCGATGAAGAATATAAAGAATGGTGATGCCCTCATCGTCAGTGGGCCGGTGGGCGATCATGGTATCGCGGTGATGCTGGCGCGAGAAGAGTTTGGTCTGCGCGGTGATATCCAGTCTGATGCCGCCAGCGTTTTAAACCTGACGACTGCTGCTATGAAATACGAAGGCCTGCGTTTCATGCGTGATCCGACGCGCGGTGGAATCGCCACGGTATGTTCAGAGCTGCATCGTGCGACGGGCATGGGCGTACGCCTGTCTCAGGCAGATCTGCCGGTCCGTGACCCGGTGCAATCAGTCTGCGATATGCTGGGTTATGACCCGATGTACCTCGCCTGTGAGGGCCGCGTCGTCGCTGTCGTCGAAGCCTCACAGGCGCAAGCGCTACTGGAGATCTGGCGCGGCCTGGAAGAAGGACAGGGCGCGGCGATCATCGGACATATCGATGCTGAAATTCCTTATGTGCTGATGACTACCGACATCGGCGGTGAACGTATACTCGAGGAGCTTGAAGATGACCCCCTGCCGCGTATATGCTGAGCTGTATGCTGTCAGTATCAACGGTATTTTTTGACCGGGATTAAACATGCAACTGAAGCTCAATCAGATTTTTAATTTACTGACCGGTCTGTCTGGTGTCGCAGCAGATGAAAACATAGCGGCCAGGCGCTGGGCCCGCCGCTTCGAATTGCCGATGATCCTGCTGGCGATCTGGATGCTGATCGAATGGTATCTCAGGGGTAAAAACATTTATTCTCCAATATATGCACAGGCAACGGACTGGCTTATCTGGCTGTTCTTTTTCATTGAAACGGTAGTGATCACCAGCCTGGTGGAGGATAAGTTGCGTTACCTGCGAAGTAACTGGATGAACCTGTTCATCATCATCGCGGCTTTCCCATTCCTCTGGATCGGCAGTAACTACGCTGCTATCTTGCGGACACTTAGAGTGATACTGATTTTTCCTATGTTGCTGAATGTTTCGGCGACGATACGAAAAGTTCTATCGAGAAATTATCTCGGTTCTGTTTTGATGGTGGCGCTGGCTTTCACCCTGATATCCGGGCTGCTTATGGCTGGTATTGACCCCGCTATAGAAAACGTCTGGCAGGGTATCTGGTGGGCCTGGGTAACTGTCGCAACCGTAGGCTATGGCGATATGGTACCTCAGAGTACTGCGGGTAAAGTGTTCGGTGCTCTGGTTATCTTATTCGGTGTCGGCTTCTTCTCACTGTTGACCGCCAGTTTTTCTGCCTATTTCGTTTCACGCGGAGAGGTCGAGATCGAAGAAGACGAGCTCGAAGAGATGAGTGAACTGAAGCGAATCGAAAAGCGGATCGATGCGATGGAGAAAACACTGCAACGAATCGAAAAACGGCTGAAACAGGATCAGAGCGGTTGAATGCCTGGAGCTATAGTGTTGTAGTTAAATAAATGAAACACAACTATCACAAGCTGTATTTATTAATCTGCCTGTTGCTGTTACCTGCCGTTGCATCTGCAGTAGAGTTTCATATCTCGCATAATGACCCTGTTGCCCCAGTTATCCTCGGTGTCACCGGTATTCTTTTTGTAGCACTTATCGGACGGTTCTCCGCACGCAAACTTGGCTTCCCATCGGTTATCGGTGAATTGATCATGGGCATCATGGTCGGTAATCTCGCTTTTTATTACCATGTTGAACTGATCATGGTGTTGCGTGAAGGCCCGGCAATCTTTGAAATTGTGGAGAACCTGCTCAAGGGTGAAGAGCTGGAGCTTGCATGCCTGAATGCTATCGGTGCAGAAGGTACCTGGTATATCCTGGATATCTTACGCGGCCCACATGGTAACGAGATATTACAGGTCGCACATACGGTCGATGTGTTCTCACGCTACGGCATCATCTTCCTGCTGTTCCTGGTCGGCATCGAAACCAGCGTCGATGAGATGCGTAAGGTGGGACCGAACTCGAGTCGTGTTGCCGTCCTCGGTGTGCTCCTGCCTTTCGTGCTTGGCATGGTCGCTTCCTGGCTGTTGCTCGAGGATGCAGAGCTCCATACCAGCATGTTTCTCGGGGCGACGCTTGCAGCGACCAGTGTCGGTATCACCGCGATGGTGTTGCAGGAGATGAAGATGGAGAAGACCGAGATAGCGCATATTATTCTCGGTGCAGCTGTCATCGACGATATCCTGGGTCTGTTGATGCTGGCGATTATCAGCGGCATCGTCATCACCGGCAGCATCGATCTGATCCATATATCGATCACTATCATCATCGCAACATTGTTCCTGGCAGCGACGATATATATAGGGCCATATTTCATCCGGCTTTTTGTCAGGCTGTTCTGCCGCCTTGATATCATCGAGGCCAAGATGTTTGTCTCATACCTGTTCGTCATGGTGATGGCGTGGATGGCGAACCTGGCCGGGCTGGCGACGATCATCGGCGCATTTGCTGCCGGATTGATACTGCAGGACGCTTACTTCGAGAGTTGGGATGATGACAGAAAATGCCCGGTGACCATCAAGGACCTGATCATGCCGCTGGAAGTCATACTGGTGCCGATATTCTTCGTATTGATGGGGCTGCAGGTAAAACTCGAAATGTTCCTGCAGAAGGATGTGATGATACTCGCAGCCGGGCTGCTGGTCGCTGCGATTGTCGGTAAGGTACTCTCCGGTTTTGGCGCCTTTGGTGTTAAAAATCATATGGCGATCGGTATTGGTATGATGCCACGCGGTGAAGTCGGACTGATCTTTGCGGCCATCGGAAAAAGCCTCGGCGTACTCGATGATGCACTGTTCTCAGCAGTCGTGCTCATGGTAGTAGTCACAACCCTGCTGTCTCCACCCCTGTTTAAAGATTGTCTTAAACGCTGCCAATAA
>CBDUKK010000152.1:0-5105 GCA_965367795.1 uncultured Gammaproteobacteria bacterium | reverse complement strand
GTGAGCTAAAGAACGTCGAAAAAAAGCACAGGACAAGGCGCTGGCTATTCCCGGCCGCCATCGTTTCCGGCATCGCGGTTGTCGCACTCGCAATATTTTTCTACCTGACACTAACACCTGTCGATAGAGATACCGATAACGACAGCCCTGATAAACAGCTCGCCGACTCCGGCGAATCAGCAGCCGAGCCACCTTCACCGAGCAACGATATTAACCAACAGGATTTTTCGCCCACCCCAGCGCAATCACATAGCACTGACATGATCACTGACCCTGACAGCATGAGCATCGAACAACAGGATAGCAATAAACAGGATGCAAAACTGCTCGCTACTAAAACAGCGCTCGATCCCGAAGTAGAGCACAACAATGATAAAAAACACGATGACATCGAGACCATATTAAATGATACAAACAATGACCAGATCTCTGCTTACCAGCAGCTATTTCTGGCATGGAATCATAGATATGACAATAAAATACCCACCACCGCGTGCAAGCAGGCCCAGGCATTATCTTTGCGCTGCCTGCACAAGCAGGGGAACCTGAACAGCCTGAAAGCACATAATCGTCCTGCAGTACTGAAGCTGGTAAATAATAACGGGCAAGCCAGGCACATCACATTGACGTCTATTCAAGGAGAGTTTGCCAGGGTCTACTCTAGCAATAATCAGTACACCGTCAGGTTAAGCGATCTGGACCAGTACTGGTATGGACAGTTCATCTTACTGTGGCACAAGCCTGAGCATTACTCATCGGCAATCACACCGGGTGATAATGGCAATATCGTCAGCTGGCTGAGTACCCAGTTTGCCGATGAAACACCTGGGAGCAACCGTAGTAACTCATATGATGAGGCGCTGATAGAGAAGGTGAAAGCCTTTCAGACCGAGCATGGCTTAGTGGCTGATGGCATCGTCGGACCAGTAACTATCATCCATCTGAATACCCGTTCTGGAATGGATGTTCCCACACTAACAACGAGCTGACATGTCATACATACTCGATGCACTCAAGAAGTCTGAACAGGAACGGGGTCACGGTAACGTACCCGACGTTCAGACCGTTCACTCATCCAGCCTGAACTATCGTAATGATAAAAAAGCTTTGTGGCCATATATCCTGATCTTTGCCGTCATGCTGAACCTTCTTGCGATAGGCTATTTCATCCTAAATAAGGAAGGCCCTGCAGAGATGCCACAGCCAGTTACCGAGAGTGTAAACAGCATACAGGCCAATACAGTTTCGCAGAATCCGCCTGCAGCACCTGCTTCGATGGTCGATGAAAGTATTCAGCTACAGGCCAGCAAACCTGCACCCGTCAGTACGGCTACGACTGCTGAGCAGAGTGCCCGGGAAGCTGCACAGCAGAAAGATACTGCGACAAAGGCGACTCCGGCCATCAGTAAAACGATGACAGAAAGACCTGAGCCACAGACTGCTGCGGCAGACGACAGTGAAGATATTATCGATTTCCAGGAATTACCCGAATCAATAAAACAACAGATACCCACTATAACTATTTCAGCTCACGTTTACTCGAGCAACCCTTTACAGCGCAGTATTGTGATCAACAATAACTTTATGGAGGAAGGAGAATATATCCTGGATGACCTGGTTCTCTATGAGATCACTCGGGATGGTGCAATATTTAATTACCATGGAACGCTGTTTAATTACGGTGTCGTCTCAGGCTGGCAATAGATCAGCAGCGCTTCAGAACTCACACTCTGCAAACAGGTGCATCTCATTCTTTGTGACCGGGTGTTCAAATAACAGGTTGTCTGCATGTAACAACATCCTGGGTTGCTTTACTTCATCATTTCCGTATAAGCCGTCACCGATGATCGGGTGTTCCATGGCGGCACAGTGAATCCTGAGTTGATGCGTACGACCAGTTTCAGGTTTTAACAACAGTCGTACCGAATCTTTACCACGGCTCAGGACTTCCCAGTATGTCACTGCATGTTTACCATGTTCATAATCGACGATCTGCCTCGGACGATTTTCTATATCACAGCGCATGGGGAATTTTATGACACCTTCATCTTCCTCAAACCACTGCCGTACCACCGCTATATATTGTTTATTTATTTTCCTGTCATGAAAAATCCGACTCAAAGCTCGCTGCATCTCGATACCGATAGCAAATAGCATGATACCGGAGGTATAACAGTCGAGGCGGTGAACAACTTTCGCCTGCGGAATTATTTTCACCAGCCTGGATATCATACAGTCCTGCTTGTCCGGACCCAGACCGGGCACCGAAAGTAAAGCCTGGGGCTTATTCACCGCTACGATGTATTCATCTTGATAAATTATATCTATCGCCATATTAATAATTAAACATGAAACCTGCATGAAAAAAGGCCGGTATCAGCGGCCTTGTCGATCCATAATCGTTGATTCTACTACAATTCATCTCTCAACTGTTTCACACCAGTAAGCGGCGGCTTTTCCATCACCTTCAAAAAGCCGCAGCAGAACTACCCTTCACTGTTATCATAGTTCCTGCAAAAATGTATTTGATTTCTAATAGACGTGCTAGCAGCCACCCATAGCTGTTTTCGCCATGCCAAACATGTATTATCATAGTCAGCGTAAAGCCTTACTAACACAAAGAATGGAAGAGCTACATAATGGACACACTCAAATCCGACGACGACACAGGACTCAATAAACAGATTCGACTGGAGGAAATCAGCTTACTATACGGCGGCACACCGTTTTCATATACTGCTTCGTTCGTCATCGCGCTGATCATCTATAACGTTTTACTTGGTCATGTCACATCTCCGCAAAATCTGGATATCTGGTTATTCACCATACTGGGGGTATTATTTGTCAGAAGCGTCGACAGTTACCTGTTCTCAACAAAAGACAAAAAAGAACAATCCAGGAAAAGCTGGCGGATACGTTTTTTCACTGGCACAGGCATCGCGGGTTTCTGCTGGGGCTTACTACCATGGCTAGGATACTCCTCAGAAATCGAATACTTCAGTTTTATCATCGTATGCCTGGTCGGCGTTATCGCCGGCTCACTATCAACATTATCCTATCGCTGGGAAACCATCGCGCTATTCCTGCTACCAGCCAGCCTGTTACTGGTCTTGCGCCTGATCATCGAAGACCAGACATTTTTTAACGCGACATCGTTCGTACTGCTGGTCTTTATCTTTTTCTCATTATCTGCTGGTAAAAAAATATTCAACAATACACAGCAAAATATCCGCCTGCGTCTGGAAGCTGATACACGCGAGCATGCCATCGAACTGATGCACCAGAAACAGGCGCTGCACCTGCAGAACACACCACTCGCCATCATAGAATTCGATATAGATTTAAACGTGACCGAGTGGAACATAGCCGCCGAACATATATTTGGTTACTCGCGTGAAGAAGCTATAGATGAGAACGTGATGCGCCTGATACTTCTTCGCGACAGTTCGGTAGAAGCAGAAAAGTTGTGGCAGCGACTGCTTTCTTATGAGCCAGTAATCGGTGCTGTCATCGAGAATAAAACAAAATCCGGATCAACCGTCATCTGCGAATGGTTCGTCACACCACTGACCGGCGAGCAGAATGAGATCGTTGGCATCGCAGCCATGGCACTGGACATATCGGATAAAAAACAGAACGAACTCGCAATTTTAAAATCCAAGGAAGAAGCTGAGAAAGCCAACCAGGCGAAATCAGATTTCCTGTCCAGCATGTCACACGAACTTAGAACACCTCTCAATGCCATCCTTGGCTTCACACAACTGCTGAAATATGAGAAGACGTTGACCGAGAAGCAACAGTCACACATCAGGGAAATAAGCAATGCGGGCAACCTGCTACTCGAACTGGTCAACCAGATCCTTGACCTTGCACGTATCGAAAAAGGCCATCTGCAATTATCGATGGAGAAGGTGGCACTGGCTGACTGCTTTAAAGAAGTTCGCGCGATGATCCAGCCACTGGCCGAGAAAAAAAGGCTGTCACTCAACATCAATACTGATACCAGCGGTTATGTGATAGCTGATTTCACACGCCTGAAACAGATCATGCTCAACCTTCTGAGCAATGCCATCAAGTACAACGTAGATAATGGATCTGTCACGCTGAAAGTCCTGCAGAAGGAAAACAATGTGGTCAGGATATGCATCATCGATACTGGAAAGGGCATCTCTCAGGAACTGTTACAGGAGATATTCCAGCCCTTCAACAGGCTGAATGCAGCTTCCAATATCGAGGGTACCGGTATCGGCCTGTCGATCAGCAAGCAACTGGTAGAGATGATGAATGGCAACATCGGTGTCAGCAGCAAGATAAACCATGGCAGTGAATTCTGGATAGAGCTAACAGGAAGCCTGAACATTAGCACTGCCATGGAGAACGAAAGCAGGACCACGCCTTCTGGCCAGGAACTACCGTCTCGTTCAATCACAGACCTGAATATTCTGGTCGCTGAGGACAACCCCACGAATCAGACACTAATACTGAGCCAGTTAGAGGCACTGGGTTATACCGCAGACCTGGCTAAAAATGGCCAGGAGGCATTGAACAAGATGGTCAACACTGATTACCATCTGTTATTCACCGACTGCAACATGCCGCTGGTCGATGGTTACAAACTGGCCAGGACTATTCGCGAAAGGGGTAATCAACAGCTTCCGATCATCGCACTGACTGCCGATGCTTTCCCTGAGAAAAAAGCAGAATGCCTCAAAGCCGGGATGAATGACCAGATTACAAAGCCCGTAAACCTGCAAACATTAAAGGACACACTTGAAAAATATTTGAACTAGAATACAGCTTAAATAAGAAAAACCGGATATCAGGCCAACATGTCAAAACCAACTGAAGAAGAAATGGCGCTCGCACTAAAAATGGCAGCACAGATGCGTGATAAAAAAATCGACCCCTTTTTTGTCGCAAAAGCACTGCTAAGCCACAACTATCGAATCAGGTATCTCGAAGAGGTAATGCAGGCAGCAGACCGCTACATCAACCATGGTATGTCAGAACGTGAAAAAACCCACCTGACACGCATCATCGAAAAAGCCAAAGATGCCGAGTCATTCACGGCAAACAGGCAAAGAGACAGCTTTGGTTTGGAATGA
>CBDUKK010000151.1:0-5108 GCA_965367795.1 uncultured Gammaproteobacteria bacterium | reverse complement strand
CAGGTCGCTGATGTTATGTTGCCTGCAGCGAGTTTTATGGAAACCTCCGGCACATATGTCAACGCGGAAGGTTTTTGGCAGAGTTTCAAGGGTGTGGTTGAGCCCAAAGGTGGCGCCCGTCCCGCATGGAAAGTGCTGCGTGTACTGGGTAACCTGACGGGTGTAGAAGGCTTTGATTATCTCTCGTCTGCAGACATCAAGAATGAAGTGCGCTCATTGTGTGAGTCTGTCGAGCTATCGAATGACGTCGATAGTGCAACCATAACCACAGTAGAGATCAATACCACGCAGGAACTGCATCGCGCCTCGGACGTACCAATGTATGCGGCTGACGCTGTGGTACGTAGAGCAGCTTCATTGCAGCAAACGGTCGATGCACAATCGTTATGTGTGCGATTGAACAGTGCTGAGGCAGAGCGACTGGGTGTCAGTGCGGCTTCTACGGTAACAGTGAAGCAGGGTGACAGCAGCGCTGTTCTGGAGCTGGTTATCGATGACTCGATCCCGGATGCTTCGGCCTGGATCCCGATGGCGGTCGAAGGTAATGATGTGCTCGGCTCAGTATCTTCAGCGGTGAGCATCGAAGCCATGACTTCAGAGGCAGTGGGAGCATGAGTGAGATGATAGACAACCTGTTAGCGACTGGCCTTGAGGCCTGGAACTGGTTTCCGGCAGACTGGCAAACCTTTTTATTGATCCTTGGCAAGATCGTTCTTATCCTCGTGCCGCTGATGTTGTGCGTTGCCTACATCACCTATGCCGAGCGCAAGATCATCGGTTACATGCAGATCCGTATCGGCCCGAATCGAGTCGGTCCGCGTGGCTGGCTGCAGCCTATCGCTGATGCCATGAAGCTGCTGTTCAAGGAAGTGATCATCCCGACGAAGTCTGACAAGTTTTTGTTCCTGATCGCACCGGTGTTGTCTATCATGCCGGCACTGGCTGCCTGGGCGGTGATCCCGTTTGACCGTGGCATCGTCCTGGCCGATGTCAATGCTGGTCTGCTCTATGTCCTGGCGCTGACATCTATCGGTGTTTATGGTGTCATCATTGCCGGCTGGGCATCAAACTCGAAATACGCGATCCTGAGTTCGCTGCGTGTCGGCGCCCAGATAGTGGCGTATGAGATCGCCATGGGTTTTGCGCTGGTGGGCGTACTGATGGCCAGTGGCAGTCTTAACCTTGGTGATATCGTCGAAGGCCAGGCCGGTGGAATATCCAGCTGGTATGTCTGGCCCTTACTGCCTTTATTCTTTGTCTATTTTATCTCCGGTGTCGCAGAGACCAACCGTGCACCGTTCGATGTAGCGGAAGGTGAGTCCGAGATCGTCGCCGGTTTCCACGTGGAATATTCAGGCATGGCGTTTGCCGTGTTCTTCCTCGCCGAGTATGCCAATATCATCCTGATCTCTTCGTTGACGGCGTTGCTGTTCCTCGGTGGCTGGTTATCACCTTTCGAAGGTTTTGTCGGTGCTGAACACTGGCTGGGTGCTTCCAGCCTGTTCTGGTTCTTTGCCAAGGCCTGTATCTTCGCCTTCTGCTTCCTCTGGTTCCGCGCAACTTTCCCGCGTTATCGCTACGACCAGATCATGCGCCTGGGCTGGAAAGTGTTTATTCCTGTAACCATCGTCTGGCTGTTCGTCGAGGCTGTGATGGTCGTGGCTGAAGTCGGTCCCTGGGCGGTGTAGTCTGATATGAATAGAATAAAACATTTTATAAAGAGCTTCACTTTCTGGGAACTGTTAAAGGGTCTGAGCGTCACCGGTAGATACCTGTTTGCACGCAAGATCACCGTTCAGTATCCGGAAGAGAAAACACCGATGTCACCGCGCTTTCGTGGCCTGCACGCGTTGCGCCGTTATGCCAATGGTGAAGAACGCTGTATCGCCTGTAAATTATGTGAAGCGGTATGTCCCGCACTGGCGATCACTATCGATTCTGAAGAGCGTGAAGACGGTACCAGGCGTACCACACGTTACGACATCGATCTGTTCAAATGCATCTACTGCGGTTTCTGTGAAGAGGCCTGTCCGGTCGACTCTATCGTAGAGACGCATATCTTTGAGTATCACTTCGAAGAGCATGGCATGCAGGTGATGACAAAAGAGAAACTGCTGGAAATCGGCGATAAATACGAAGCAGAAATTGCTGCCAATAAACAGGCGGATGCAGCTTACCGCTAGTCTGGCTATGGGCGATATAGGATTAACTGAAAGATGACGATTACTGATTTTTTATTTTTTGCATTTGCGGGCGTGGTAATAGCTTCTGCTCTAGGCGTTGTGACATCGAGGAATCCAGTGCATTCTGCGCTATTTCTGGTACTGACATTCTTCAGCTGTTCTGCGATATGGCTGATGCTGGAAGCTGAGTTCCTGGCGATCACGCTGGTGCTGGTCTACGTTGGCGCGGTGATGGTGCTTTTCCTGTTCGTGGTGATGATGCTCGATATCAATGTCGCAAAAATGCGTGAAGGTTTTGTATCTTACCTGCCGGTTGGTATCGTGTTTGCGTTATTGATGCTGGCGGTCATGGTCTATGTCGTGGGTCCGGTCGGTCCGGATGTCATGGGCACCGCTGCGCTGGATAATGCAGTAAGGCACGCGGCTGATTACAGTAATACTGAAGCCCTGGGTGAGGTGCTGTACACCGAATACGTACTGGCATTTGAGATTGCTGCGGTCATCCTGCTGGTAGCGATCATCGCTGCAATCACATTGACATTGCGTAGGCGACCAAGCACGAAGTACCAGACACCGGGCAAACAGATTAAAGTGAAACGTGATGACCGTCTGAAGATTATCAAGTCGGATGCCGAGGTGCTGAAATGATCGGTTTGACCAGTTACTTAACCCTGGGAGCAATCCTGTTCGCCATCAGTGTGGCGGGTATCTTTCTGAACCGGAAAAATATCGTGGTTTTATTGATGTGTATCGAACTGATGCTGCTGGCAGCCAATATTAACTTCGTGGCGTTCTCGCATTACCTCAACGATCTTTCTGGCCAGGTATTCGTGTTCTTCATCCTGACCGTGGCAGCCGCAGAAGCTGCTATCGGCCTGGCTATCCTGGTTACCCTGTTCCGTAGTCGCCAAACGATTGATGTCGAAGATCTCGACACCTTGAAAGGATAAGCCTGATGGACTCTATGATGGAAAATATTTATTTAGGTATTCCACTCGCATCATTATTCGGTGCCATCATCGCCGGTTTCTTTGGTGCGCAGATCGGCCGTAAAGGCGCACATAGCGTAACCATCCTGGGTGTTGGTATCTCGTTCATCCTGTCACTCGTCGCCCTGAACCATCACGTGTTCAACGGTGCTGCAGCATATAATGATTCTGTTTATATCTGGATGGTGTCGGATAATATCCGCTTTGAAGTCGGTTTCCTGGTCGATAACCTGACAGTGATGATGATGTCGGTGGTGACCGGTGTCTCATTGATGGTGCATATCTATACCATCGGTTATATGGCTGATGATCTGCATAACTGGCCGAAAGAGAGCCTGGCAGGCACCAATTCATACCAGCGCTTCTTCAGTTACATCTCACTGTTTACCTTCTCCATGCTGATGCTGGTGATGTCTAATAACTTTATGCAGCTGTTCTTCGGCTGGGAAGCGGTAGGCCTGGTCTCTTACCTGCTCATCGGATTCTGGTCGGTTCGTCCGACGGCGGTATATGCCAACCTGAAAGCATTCCTGGTCAACCGGGTAGGTGACTTCGGCTTTATCCTGGGTATCGCTGCCGTTGTCATGTATACCGGCAGTCTTGATTATTATGATGTGTTTGCAAAAGCGGAAGTGCTGTCGTCGCAAACCATGAGTATTTTCTCAGGCACGGAATGGAGCGTGATCAGTGTTATCTGTATCCTGCTGTTCGTCGGTGCCATGGGTAAATCGGCACAGATTCCGCTGCATGTGTGGCTGCCCGACTCGATGGAAGGCCCGACGCCGATCTCTGCCCTGATCCACGCTGCAACCATGGTGACTGCCGGTATCTTCATGGTGGCACGCATGTCACCACTGTATGAATGGTCAGACGCAGCGCTGAGCTTCATCATCGTTATCGGTGCACTGACTGCCTTCCTCATGGGGCTGATCGGCATCGTGCAGAATGACATCAAGCGGGTCGTTGCATACTCCACACTGTCACAGCTCGGTTACATGACGGTCGCATTAGGTGCCTCCGCATATTCTGCTGCCGTGTTCCACCTGATGACCCACGCTTTCTTCAAGGCACTGCTATTCCTTGCCGCTGGTTCTGTGATCATCGCCATGCATCATGAACAGGATATGCGCAAGATGGGTGGCCTGAAGAAGTACCTGCCGATCACGTACTGGACTTCACTGGTAGGGTCACTGGCATTGATCGGCTTCCCCGGTTTTTCCGGCTTCTTCTCGAAAGATGCCATCATCGAAGCGGTACATCATTCGACTATTCCGGGTCATGAATTCGCCTACATGGCGGTATTGTCAGGCGTGTTTATCACAGCATTCTACTCTTTCCGCATGTTCTTCCTGGTGTTCCATGGTGAAGAACGCATGGACAAACATACCAGAGAACATCTGCATGAGCCGGGCTGGGTGGTTAAGGGTCCATTGATCGCACTGGCGATTCCTTCGGTCTTTATCGGCGGCTTTACTATCGGCGATATGCTGTTCGGTGATTACTTCGGTAGTGCTGTCTATATTGCGGACAACCATACGGGGCTCGCAGAAGTCGGCAAGCATTTCCACGGTGCCTGGGCATTCGTCGAGCATAGTTTCGCCGGCCCGGCAATCTACCTGGCAGCACTCGGTGTGTTCTCTGCCTGGTTCATCTATATGAAGCAGCCGGAAATAGCAGATAATATGAAGCAGCGATTCAGCATTATCTACAAGCTGCTCGACAACAAGTATTACTTCGATGATTTCAACTCGGCTGTATTTGGTGCTGGCAGCCGAAACCTGGGTGATCGCCTGTGGAAGGTCGGAGATATGATGTTTATCGATGGCCTGCTGGTGAACGGTTCGGCCAGGCTGGTCGGCTGGTTTGCCGGTGTGACGCGCAGGCTTCAAACAGGAATGCTCTATCATTATGCGTTTGCCATGATCATCGGCGTGCT
>CBDUKK010000150.1:0-5111 GCA_965367795.1 uncultured Gammaproteobacteria bacterium | reverse complement strand
GCCTGCATCTGGTCGCTATGGCTCTGGTAATGCAGCGCGGCCTTCATCGCATCTGGCCGGGTATCGATCAGCTGTTTTACCGCTTGCGCTTCTTCGTGCTGTAATGAACCATCGATATAATCACATATCAACTGGTTTTCTTCGTCACTGAGTTCTGATTGCTGGCTGATATCTGGCCACCGGTCCTGTAATGCAGAGATCATCGACACCTGGTTCCTGCATTCTTCACAGTTCGCGAGATGATCCAGAACTTCCTGATATGATGAACTGCTCATGCCAATGCCTGTTGCATCCTCGTAATCTGCTAAAGCAGCCGTTCTAGCAAACAGCTTTAAAGTATCGTAATGAATATGATTTTGCATCATGTTTTGCCCTTCATGCCCTTGATGTTAAAGAGACATAAATCGTTTTGTTATTTGAAAAATATTCATAAGTATTCGTATGCTTTTATTCATTAATCATCAGGTTATGTAATCTAGACAGCGTTTTACGGCGGAAATAGTATAATTGCTGCCTGTCGAGATCTTCCGCGTCTACATCTTTCTTGAAACTTATGTTCAGTTTTTTTAGTGAATTGAGTACGATTTCGGCATCCTGCTCCTCTATCACCAGCGCTTCGATTACAAACTGCTCCACCGGGCTCAGCTGCTTCCATGCTTTTGATAAGAGCAGGCTGCCTTCGATAGTTTCTATCGCGCGATCATGACTTGCAGTCTCGCAATCGATTGCAGACTGCGCAGACTCGTCGCCGTTGTCTTGAGTCAACGATATGTTCTGCGGAGGACTTAACAGGTACAGCCTGTTCTTCTGCGCGAGAAGTTTCACGATCTGTCTGCTCAGCGCTGTTGTTTCTTCGATACTGATAGATATCTGCTGACTGATCTGTTCTATCGACTGCTGAGAACGCATACCATAGAACACCGTCTTCGCGGAATCCCCTAGAGCCTGTATATAAACCGGGACATGGATATTGCGTCCGAAACGCCAGTTTTTCCAGCGTTCATAGAATGGCAGGGAATTAGCGATGACATAACAGTAATCAAACAGCGTGGCGTTGTTCCTCGCCTGGTATTTTTTTAAACGGTTTGCACTGCTAAGATCATCCAGCATCCAGGCGTAACTGCCGTTACCCCACTCGCAGAGACTCGCATCTGCAGGCGGTGAACCGATGGGTGAATTCAATGTGCACCTGAACTGATAGCTATTTTCCTTGCAGAAGCGTTTACAGAAACGATCAGTCTGGTACTGGATGATCGGTGTAATCAGGTCATTAACTTTTTTTCTGGCAGACGCATCATTGCCGGCCGCATTTCGTGCGAGCTCGATATTCTCCCTGTTTTGCTCGGCCTGGCTATTAGCCTGGCTGGCTGCTCGTTTTGCCAAAATGTTACCTTTAATGAGTGATCATGCATCTTAATTGTAGTGAAGAATTGATTAGAAACATCAAAGCCAGTCCTTAAATAGCATATATCGTCCGCCTCGCTTAGTGATACACCGTGCTCATCGGCAGGGATTCATGGTGTCTCATATAAAAACCAGCCTTTAACCTTCTCGTTACTGATACGTATGGCTAGTCCGAAGTCATCGTAAGCCAGGTATTCTCCCGACGTCATGCTCAGTTGCCTGTCAGGTATGCCCAGGGTTTTGAAGGGGCGGTCCGCAGGATCACCGATGCTCAAAGCGTTGCTGATCCGGCTATCATTCTTCTTGCCGCCACTCTGCCAGGCACTGATCAGTATGCCGTCATCCTGGATGATATAACGTGAATTCATATCGCGAACAATCTGATATCGTTCACCATCGATCCATAGCTCTGCACTATTGTTATCGGTATTGATCGAAACAGTCATGCTGTCTCCCAGGCGATGACCGTTTATAGTCGGTGCCTGCTTTAATTTTTTTACCTGCGGGGTATTTTTTATCGGACTGATATGGGTCAACGCCAGCCTGAATAATAAAGTGTCTCCCTTTCTCTGTGACACTTGCGCCAGCTCCATCCAGACCTTGTTAGCATCCTCGGTTCTGCCCATAGAGCTGTACAGTTGCGCAAGGTTGTAAGATACGCTGTATCGTAATATATGTCCGGGTATCGGAGAGACGATGGCATCGTGCTTTACCGTTTCTGACAGTTTCTCTAAATCGTTTATCGACAGTTCCGTCTCTCCCTCGATGGCACTGGTCAAAGCGAGTAACATGTCAACAGCGGGATCAGCACCAAATCTTTTGACGTATTGCCCCTGCAGCACGCCTCTTACACGGTATGAGTTGTCAGCCAGCAGATGTGCGGAAGCCAGCAGCAGGTATGACTGCCGGTGATCAGGTGCCAGCCGTATTGCTTTTTCAAACTGGCTGATACTATGATCGATCAACTGAGATTTTTGTTTTTGCAGACTGCTGATCAGGCTCGTCGTGTTTGCGCGTTTGTTTTCCAGCGAAATGCCAGAGGTCGTGTCACGCACATCGGCATCGAGGATCAAAGGGTAATAAAAATCGACAGCTTGAATGCTATCTTCGTACTCTGTCATGCCTGAAGTCAGTGCGATCAGCTGCTTGTGAATATCCTGTGCTTGCGCAAAATAAGTTAAGCCGATCGCTGAAATGATTGCCCTGCCCGGGTAATCACGCCCATAGTCAGTGAAAAACTCTCTCGCCTGCTGGTATTTTCCGGCGACAAATTCCTGCACACCAAGATCATATAGCACCGATTGTGCGGCGACGGTCTCTAGCTGTGTCTGTGTCCTGAGAGCACGTGTCTGTGCCTGCTTGCAGGCACTGTAATTACTGCTGCCAGACTGGTTGTCAGTACAGCTCTGTTGCCAGATGTTTTCCACCCACAAGGTAAAAAAGTCCTTATCATCGATGACCTGGTAAGCATCGAAACCGACACTGGACATCAACACCAGGCCGTCATGATCAGCCTGTGCTTCTTTCTGCTCCAGCTGGGAGAGCAGATCCGAATCAAGTTCCAGCCCGGCCATCATTTTTTTCTGAGATTCTTCTGAGCGGGTACCGATCATGCGAAAGAATCGCTGGTGCCACAGGTCATCTGCACGCTGATGTGCCAGCTCATGTGCTAACACAAAAGCTAAAAGGTGTTCACCGCGCTGCTCGCCGAAAGAAAAGCAGGTTTCGATCGCCTGTTTACTCAACAGGATGTTGCCATCGGCAAGGGATGCTGCCCAGGCGCCGACGTCGGACTCGACTACATACAGGCCAGGCTCTATTCGTGACTGGTCCCACGCGCGTAGCAGTACTGAAAAGATCTGCTGAGATTTCTGTACCAGATCCGTGCTGTCATCGAGTGCATAGCGTTTCCAGTAGGTAATCGACTGTTTGGGATCTGATGGCGGGATCAGAGCAATGTTTTCACTGTCGGCAACAGCATAACCGCTGCCAGTAATGGCAGTACTGAGAAGTATCAGCAGAAACGTATATAACAGTTTAACCGGGCGTACCTTGTAATTTTCGAAGTGATCGTTCATAGGGTATCAAGGCCATTATCTATTGCCATATATACAAGAGACACCTGTTTGCGCTGGATTTGAATAAAAATATCATGATAATTTTTTCAAATATCAGCCTTCTGTCGGTCTCTTAGATATCGAACATAACTAACTGGCGTAGTGATGCACTTATTAAGCATAAGCCAGAATAAAGGAGAAACAAGATGAAGCTGAACAATATAAGGTTTAAAACACAAATGATACCAAATTTAAGATCCCCCATTGCTGTTACGACATTATTGTTGAGCAGTCTAATAGTCGGCTGTGCCGGTGAAGATGCTGCTAATCCGACACTGGTTTCAGATAATCCAAGCATGGATATGGGTATCCCCGAGAGCCTGACCGGCGGCAGTTCATCTACCGCACCATTGCTTGCCATGGCGACTGAAACCATGGTCAGTGCCAGCAGTTCTATCAGCATGGCAAAAGCAGGCGTCGGTGAGCCCTGTGCATACCTCGGTAATGAAGACGAGGATGATCCCTTCCGAAATGGTTACGAGACCAGTAAGTTCATGATATCCATCATGGCGAGCTGGACATGTATCGCAGACCTGCTCATCGATGTCTCGAGTTATGTGCCGCACGATGGTTCGATCATCGAAACCGAGAATGATAATAATGCAGATGATTTCGAGGCGGATGAGCCAACGCATTACAGCGTGGTCGATGATTCGGAAACACAGGTTACGGTACGCCTGTATTATAACTATAGCCGTTCACAACCACCGGTCGCCGGTGAAGAAGCACAGTTCTATGTTTCCTGGAACGAGGCAGACAATGGCGATATCGAAGGCCGCATGATCATCGATGGTGACGGTGTTGACTGGGATAACCATGATAGTGAAGACCCATCGATGATGCGCATGGATTTTAACTATAGCGATACACAGCAAACAGCTGATATGTTTCTCCAGTTTGATGAAGATAACCTTTGGGCTGATGGCTTCAGGATCCAGATCGTTAAAGATCTTGACACGAATCCTCTACTCAAGGTATTCGAAGCACGAGGCCTGATCGATATGAAAGCGCAGTTTGCACCCGTTGCCGGCGTCGCCGAAATTCCCGATGTACAGCTTTACACTGTTTCAGATGCATTGGGCAATGGTGCTTCAATCGCCGAATTCCAGGATATGTCTCTGCCGCTTGAACTGAATGCCGATCTGGGTAATCACCTGGGTAACTATATCTTAACGAAAAAAGATGTGTATTTTTTCGAACATGATATGGACTGGGAGTATATTCACAAGACAGTGCTTTCATCAGAATACCGCGGTGCTCGTACGACACCGGCAACTGGTGGCACATGGCTACCTTTCGACCCTTCACTCGACCTTATAATCACCGCTTTAAGTCTTGACAGTGATTACTTCAGTGGTGCGAAATGTGCGGTCATCGGTGACGACTGTAGCGACCTGTTAAACGCAGTATTTGACTTTAGCGGCGGCTTTGCCGGCCAGGAAGAAAACCAGGGTTCTGATCCGCTAGACTGGCGTTCGACGGCTATCAGTAATGCTGACTACCTGACAACGGTATATCCGAATGGCGTCGACTGGACAGGTGCTTTTGAGCACAGTTTTACACCATCTGTGAGCCCTTAAAGGCGCGATA
>CBDUKK010000149.1:0-5146 GCA_965367795.1 uncultured Gammaproteobacteria bacterium | reverse complement strand
TTTTTTTAACCAGTCACTGATCTGTTCTCTGCTGACCTTGTGATCGGCGAGTTCGAAAATAGCTATCATGGTAGTGTCGTTATAATCGAATATATAACGGATTCGGCGAAGCACATCGTTGTTCGTCATTTATGTTATCTCTAAAGAGGCCACAGCTTGATGCCGAGCAGGGTGAACTGGATGGTTAGCAGGATGCAGATCAATGTCGTGATCGAATAGAACAGGTTGCTGGTCAACTTGAAGCCTATCGATATGAGATACCTGATACCGATAAAAGTACCAGCGGCTGACAGGAAGAAAGCGCATTCGTTGATGATCAGCAGAGTCAGTAAGGGCAGGGCGGTGGTGCCGTCTTCGCCTACCTGGCTGCCCCTGTTGATGATCAACAGTAATAATATACCGAGTGCGACGGCCAGGTATGGGAAGTTAATCGTTTTCATTGTTGGTTTTCTGCTTATGTGCTTTTGTTTGGGTTTAAGATCTTTCACAAAAAACATTCAGGATGACAGGTGATTGACCTTATCGCTGGCTTCATCCCTGTTGTCATTCAACTTCTCTAACCTGTCATTTCGAGCAAGGGGAGAAATCCTGTACGCACACGTATTGTTTCACAATTTGAAGCATTGAACCATCTCCCGGTTCAAACCGTTAGTTAAGATAAGGTAAAAAACACTCTTTCGATGTTCATGTCTGCGGTAGAATCTGTTTTTCCTCTAAATACAGAATAAATCACTATGGCAGTCCAGTGGTACCCCGGGCACATGAACAAGGCCCGCCGCATCATCAAAAATACCATGTCGGAAGTTGACCTGGTCATCGAGGTTATGGATGCGCGTATACCTTACAGCAGCGAGAACCCGATGGTTGCCGAGCTGCGCCAGCACCGGCCCTGTATCAAGATATTGAACAAGAGTGACCTCGCAGACCCCGAGGTCACCAGGCGCTGGCTGGCACATCTTGAAAAAGAGCAGGGTGTCAAAGCCCAGGCATTATCTGTGATCGATAAGTCGAGAACTAAAAACCTGCCAGACCTGTGTCGCAAACTCTTGCCAGGACGTGGCACTGCGGTGAAATCGATACGGGTGATGATCATGGGAATACCGAACGTCGGCAAATCGACCTTGATCAATACACTGGCAGGTAAGACGCTGGCGAAAGTCGGCGATGAACCAGCGGTTACAAAAGAAGTCTCTTCCGGTCAACATCGTATTATCCTGGATGGCAACATCGCGCTTTCTGATACACCGGGAATCCTGTGGCCGAAGATCGAGAATGAAAACAGTAGTTATCGCCTGGCCGTCACCGGCGCGATAAAGAATACGGCGATCGATTTCGAAGACATTGCACTTTTTGCCGCTGACTACCTGATTGATGCCTACTGCGAAAACGTGATCGAAAGGTTTAAATTGAAACAATGTCCGCAGTCGGGGAATGCTTTACTGGAAGAGATAGGCCGCAGGCGCGGCTGTTTGAGAGCAGGTGGTGTGATCGATATGCAGCGTGCCTCAGAGATCCTCATCCATGATATACGCAGTGGTGCCCTGGGTGCGCTCAGTTTTGAGACGCCTGAGATGGTCATGGCAGAAACAGCGGCTGCCAACGTTGATATTGACGATCAGGCGTGAGTGATGCCTGATCCGAGCTGAACGACACGCTGTTTCCTGGCCGGCTTCCTTTTTGTCGGTTTGCTTTCCTGGGATTTTTTCTTGATCTGATGGTTTTCAGCGTCGCTGACGGTAGATATCTCCGTCGCGTAAATGCCGCCGATAACTACCCCGGATACAAATACCACGCATATGAAACTATAGCGGAAAAATTTTGTGATCATGGTGACGGCCTGTTTATTAGCATTGTGCAGCGTTGAGGATAAACAGAGCAATAACCACGCCAGTTTGCGTAAGCGATTGTATATATGGTGAAAATAGCTGTCCGGCTGTTTTTAAAAAAGCGCGATCGAGCAAAAGTGTAAAGAAACCTGAAAGCAGAATGCCGATTTTTTTATCAGCTTGCTATGACAGCAGCAAGTGAACAATGGCAGTTATTTCTCTTCATCATAAACAGACATGATCTCAACGAGTTCGTCGATTATCAGGCTCATTTCAGCTTTACTGAAACCCGAGAGTTCTTCTATATCATGGCCTTTTTCTGCTTTTTCCAGCAACTGATTCACCTGCGTGCAGCCCTGTTCGCAGAGTGATTCGATCTTTTTGATGGCTTTTTTAGAGAGGTCTGGATTCATTTGAACGGTTTGTGTGACTGGCTCAGGTATTGGTGAGAGCGCATTTCTATCAGTCGGCTGCTGGTCCTGCGAAAGGCAAATTCTAGCATATTTCCCCGGTATAGATTATCCGGCGCTGCGTGTGCGCTAGCGATAAGTTTTACATTTCGGTCGTAAAGCTCATCGATCAGGTAGATAAAACGGCGCGCCTGGTCATCACTGTTCTCGTCCAGCACGGGAATGTTACTGACGATGATAGTGTTATATCGCTGTGCCAGTTCGATATAATCCTGCGCAGCACGTGGCGATGTGCAGATAGATTTGAAATCGAACCAGGCAACTTCGTCACTGCAACTGATGGTTTCTATGTCGCGGTCGAGGATGCGAAGCGTCACCTTCTCTACAACCGGGGTAATTGCCAGTTCATGTATCCTCAGAGATATCCTCCTGTCGGTTTCGTCAGTGATCGGGAAATAATATATATCGCTTAGCTCCAGCAGGGCGGTACGGTGATCAATGCCGCCATCGAGATGAAAAACTTCGGTGTGCTGTTTTATGAGATCGATGGCAGGCAGGAAACGTTCGCGCTGCAGGCCATTGAGGTAGAGGTCATCTGGTACACGGTTAGAGGTGGCGACCAGGCAGATCTTGAGTTTGAACAGTGCCTGCAGCAGTTCACTCAATATCATGGCATCCGTGATATTGGTAACGATGAATTCATCGATGCATAACAGTCTGTATTTTTTTGCCAGTTCGCGGGCGATAAGCTGCAGTGGATCTTTTTGCTTTTTCCCCTGCCGGCTCAATGTGTCTAGCTTTTCATGTATGTCGAGCATGAAATGATGAAAGTGGACTCGCTTCTTTTCCTCGATGGCCAGCTCTTCATAGAACAGGTTCATCAGCCAGGTCTTGCCCCTGCCGACTCCGCCCCAGAGATATAAGCCTTTTACCGGTCTCGGATGGTGTTTGCTAAAGGGGGAGAGTTTGCTCAGGAGATCGAGAACAGGCCTGCTGCCACTTTTTGCCAGTGCATGGCTCAGTGCCTCGAGCAGGATGATAGCCTGTTCCTGAGCTTCGTCATGCACCATGTCGGGCTGTTTTAAAGATGCTTTGTAGTGCTCAGTTAAAGACATAGGTCAGGGTTATCGGCCAGGTGACTGATCATCGAGTTTCTAAACACGCTATTATTATGATCGTTTTATGAATTCTATATTAAAAACAATGTTTTCGTTGTCGCTATCTGCTGATTTTGGTAGTATTACCTCCCGAGCAGATGCAGTTGATGTCGCCACGAAAAAAATGTTCGGGTCACGTCGTTTTCTTCTTTCTCAATACGCTTTTTACGAGCATTTCTATACCTAATTTATTAGACCAGGGCCTGTTTTTCATGACGAGATATATTTTTGTTACCGGTGGTGTTGTTTCTTCATTGGGCAAAGGTCTGGCTTCTGCTGCCGTTGGTGCAATCCTTGAGAGTCGTGGTCTTAAAGTCCAGATGATGAAGCTGGATCCTTACATAAACGTTGATCCAGGCACCATGAGCCCGTTCCAGCATGGCGAGGTCTATGTCACCGAAGATGGTGCCGAGACTGATCTCGACCTGGGACACTATGAACGTTTTGTCAGTACGCGTACCGGGAAATCGAGTAATTTTACTACCGGGAAAGTCTATGAGAGCGTAATACGAAAAGAGCGGCGCGGCGAGTACCTCGGCGGAACCGTCCAGGTTATCCCGCATATAACCGATGAGATCAAGCGACGCATCAAAGCCGGTGCCGGCGATGCGGATATCGTGATGGTCGAGATCGGCGGTACAGTGGGCGACATCGAATCGCTGCCCTTCATGGAAGCGATCAGGCAGATGGGCGTAGAGCTTGGCAGGGAACACGCTATGTTTATGCACCTTACCCTGGTGCCTTATATAAAGACCGCCGGTGAAGTAAAAACAAAACCCACCCAGCACTCGGTTAAAGAACTACGTTCCATCGGTATACAGCCTGATCTTTTACTGTGCCGCTCGGAGCAGTTGCTGGGAGAAGATGAACGCAAGAAAATCGCATTGTTTACCAATGTGCCGGCGAAAGCGGTTATCTCTGCCATGGATCTGGATAATATCTACAAGCTTCCGAAATGGATGCATGATCAGGGTGTCGACGATATCATCGTCGAACGTATGCACCTCGATGTCAAACCTACCGATCTCTCAGACTGGCAGAAAGTGGTCGACGTGATGGCTAACCCGATGCATGAAGTCACCGTCGGGATGGTCGGTAAGTATGTTGATCTGACCGAGTCCTATAAATCACTCAACGAATCATTGTCACATGCCGGTATCCACAATAATGCACACGTTAAGATTCGTTATATCGATTCTGTGGTACTGGAGTCCGGTAATATGTCTTCATTGCAGGACCTCGATGCGATACTGGTCCCCGGCGGTTTCGGTGACCGTGGTATCGAAGGCAAGATCGCAGCGATCAGGTATGCACGTGAAAACAAGATTCCATACCTGGGTATCTGCCTGGGTATGCAGCTTGCAGTCATCGAGTTTGCCCGCCATGTGGCTGGCTTGAGCGATGCCCATAGCAGTGAGTTCAGTGAGACCACGACGCATCCGGTGATCGCCTTGATCACCGAATGGCAGGATGAAGCCGGCCGCATCGAGAAGCGTGATGAGAATTCCGATCTCGGTGGCACCATGCGTTTAGGCGGTCAGACCTGTCAGCTGCTGGAAAACACACTGGCGCAATCTGCATACGGTGCAGACACCATCGTCGAGCGTCACCGCCACCGTTATGAATTCAATAATCAATACCTGCAGCGGCTAACGGATGCCGGCCTGGTGATCGGTGGTAAATCGAGTGATGGTAACCTGATAGAGATGGTCGAACTGCCTCAACAGGGGCCGTTAGCGCATCCGTGGTTCCT
>CBDUKK010000148.1:0-5158 GCA_965367795.1 uncultured Gammaproteobacteria bacterium | reverse complement strand
CGTATTATCCAGCGCGTATATGACTCGATCATGGTTTTTCCCCAATTGTTATTGTTAGTTATTTTTATCTATCTACAAAACAGGTGGTTGCCTATACGGCCTGTTTCAGTAGATTGATCTCGCCGTCAAACAGCGCGGTTGAAATTTTTTCAAAAAGACTGTCCGTATCGATCGACGTACTCAGTGGTTGCCACTGGTAACCGTCGAGATAAATATTGGCATTTTTCCACAACATGTTAACGACCGGGTTAAAGCCCAGTTCATGTAATGGAATATCTGACTGGTCCAGCATCAAAGCACCATAGTGCATAGACCAGCAACCGAATACGATTGTGCTCACACTGTCCTGGTACCGTCTGTCCAGATCACCACAATCGATCGCTTCCTGTACGATACTGCTGGTTATATTTGTGATCTTCTGTTCCAGTAATTCCATCTCAGCCAGCTTGAAATCACTTATCTTTTCTCTGATAGCATTATTTTTAACGATCTGAAGTATCTGTGTGTCCAAAGGGTGCAACTGGTGGTAGATAGAGTAGCCAATACCGATAGCAGAATAACGTTCACGTGTCGTTCCCGGATAATGATAGGCACGTTCGAATACTTCGATCAGGTTGCCTACACAGCGACAGCAAAGCGAGCAGACCAGGTCTTCTTTGCTGGCAAAATGGTTGTAGATCGTACCTTTGGAGTATTCCACGGTTTCGGCTACCCGGTCCATGGTCAGGTAATTATATCCGTGCTGGTGAAGCATGGACTGTGCCGCAGAAAGAATAAGCTGCTCGCGCTCGTTAATCTCACGTTGTTTTCGTGTCAGGGGTAGCATGGCGAGCCATAATATGACGAACCGTCAAAAAATGCCAACATGTATATTAGTCAGACGATTGTCAAAAAATGTTTCATGGTGCAGCTATAGCACCATAGCGCTGCAGGAGTGAATTAATGTCTTCTGCAAGTAATTGATATCCTTTGCTGTTCGGATGTATGCGGTCAGATTTTAGTGAGTTATTAGCGATGATATCGCCCAGGATATCGTTGGCTATCGGTATATTATTTTTTTCAGCAAGCGCCTGGTAAAACGCGGCACTATTAAAAAACAGGCCAAACGCTGGAACACCGATCAGGATAACCGCACTATTATTACTTTTTGCGATATCGATCATTCGCTGGATATTATTACTGGTTATAGTTAGATCAAGTTTTCGTAATATATCGTTTCCACCATGACAGATGATAATGAGTTCGGGACGATGTTTTTCGATCAACCCGGGTAATCGGAGCAGACCTTTCGAACTAATCTCACCGGGTATGCCTGCATTGATAACTGTGCGATTCAGCAACTTCTCGAGTAATGCAGGATAAGCATTATTTCTACTGGTTCCAGTGCCATACGTTAAACTATCGCCAAATGCGAGTATCGTTGCATCGGCGGCGAGTGCAGGTAATTTTGCATCATCACTGCAGCCAGAGACTGAGCCTGCGATGATTAAGATTAAAAAAATACTTATAACATGACGAATCATAGTTGAATACCAGGTCAGCCAGTAGCAGTTAAATGGATAAAGATTATTCTATCGAGCGAGTTTATCAACCACTGGATATATCCGCTAAATTAAAATCAGTGGCCGAAGATTTCATCGTCGAAGAAAACATTACGCTGGAGTTTAGTGGCGAGGGTGAGCATTGCTGGTTATATATCAGGAAGCGTGGTTGCAATACTGACTGGGTGGCGCAGCAGCTGGCCGCTTACTGTGGTGTCAAAAAGATGGCCGTCTCCTATGCAGGCCTGAAAGACCGGCATGCTGTTACTTCACAGTGGTTCAGTGTGCAGTTGCCTGGAAGACCGACGCCTGAATGGCAGGAATTTGAATCATCGTTCAGCCGTCCCGGATCAGATGAAAACCTGGAGGTACTAAAGTGTTTTCGTCACAATAAGAAATTACAGCGTGGCGCCCTCAAGAGTAATACCTTCAGAGTCACCATACGTGAGTTGAGTGACAGCAGTGAGGCTATGCTTGATTCTTTAAAACAGCGTTGCGATCAGATAGCGAAGTACGGTGTGCCCAATTATTTTGGCGCTCAACGTTTTGGCAGAAACCGTAATAACCTGGAACAGGCGAAGAAGCTGTTCGCCAGGCCGGGTTACAGAGTGGCGAAGCATAAACGCAGTCTATATCTATCCGCCGCCCGTTCCTGGTTGTTTAACAGTATCCTGTCTGAGCGTGTAAGACGGCAGGTATGGAACAGAAGATTACCCGGTGACGTCTTCATGTTGAATGCTAAATCAGCCTGCTTTAAAGATGATGAGAACACGGTGGATGAATTGAACCATAGGTTGTCTGTCAACGAGATCAACCCGACCGCCATACTGTGGGGAGAAGGCGATATCATGGTGACCGCCCAGGCTGCTGAACTGGAATCATCGGTCATTGATCGATTTCCGGTGTTTCGCGACGGTCTGGTATCGGCCAGGCTGCAGGCGCACAGGCGGTCATGCCGGGTGATACCGGAACAGATGGGGTGTTTTCAGCTGGACCATGACTTTGTCGTATCATTCACCTTGCCGGCAGGCAGTTACGCGACCATGGTGCTGGCAGAGATATTTTCAGAATTACATGAAGCCGATCTTAATAATGCTACCAGGGCAAAAATATGATAAAACATGCTAAAATCAGTGTCATAATTAATATTAAAAAGTCTATATAAAACAGATAAATAAAATCAGGTTTACCGCATGAATCCTAATTATCTCGATTTTGAACAACCCATCGCTGAACTCGAAGCTAAAATTGAAGAACTCCGTTACGTCGGTGACGATACCGAAGTTAATATCGGTGATGAGATAAGTAAACTTGAAGAAAAATCCCGTTCACTGACCAAGACTATCTTTAACAAGCTTGATGCGTGGCAGACTTCCAAGCTGGCACGTCACCCGATGCGTCCATACACACTGGATTATATCGATCGAATCTTTACCGACTTCCAGGAATTACATGGTGATCGTGCTTTTGCAGATGATGCCGCGCTGGTCGGTGGACTCGCCAGGCTGGACGGCATGCCAGTCATGGTACTGGGCCAGCAGAAAGGCCGTGATACTAAAGAAAATATCCGTCGTAATTTTGGCATGCCAAGACCTGAAGGTTATCGTAAGGCATTACGCCTGATGAAACTGGCGGAACGTTTTCGACTCCCGCTGATCACGTTTATCGATACTCCCGGAGCATATCCAGGTATCGATGCCGAAGAGAGAAACCAATCAGAAGCTATCGCACGTAACCTGTTCGAGATGGCCGATCTGAAGACACCGATCATCTGTACCGTTATCGGCGAAGGTGGTTCGGGAGGCGCGCTGGCAATCGGTGTAGGTGATCGCGTTATGATGCTCGAATATAGTACTTACTCGGTCATCTCACCAGAGGGCTGTGCCTCAATTCTCTGGAAGAGTGCCGATAAGGCAGCCGACGCCGCTGAAGCGATGGGTATCACCGCGGCTAAGCTGAAAGATGCTGGATTGATCGATCAGGTCATCCGTGAACCACTTGGTAGTGCGCATCGAGATGTTGATGAAACTGCACGTAATATCAAGCAGGCATTGATCGATAGCCTGCAAAAATTTGAAACCATGGGTCTGGAAAAACTACTTGAAGAGCGTTATAGACGTCTGACTTCATATGGCGAGTTTCTCGAAGAGTCAACAGCTTAATATTGGTCTGTATCATCCGGTTAATGATTTTAATCTAATATAACCATGTCTTTTGTTAAACGGTTCCAGAAATCACTGGGATCGTTGTACCTGCCTCCCGAAAGTTCCAGATATGTCATCGCCTATAGCGGTGGCCTCGATTCGCATGTCCTGCTGCACTGCTTTAAGCAGCTGGATGTCGCCATTCGAGCTGTACATGTACACCACGGCCTGCAGGCAGTTGCTGACGACTGGGTAGACCACTGCCAGGCAAGCTGTGATCAACTGGGGATCCCGCTCGATATACTGTACGTCGATGCACTGCCAAAAGCGGGAGAGAGTCCCGAAGAAGCGGCCAGGAATGCGCGTTATCAAGCGCTGCATGAGAACCTGGTAAAAGGCGAATGCCTGGTAACAGCACAACATATAGATGACCAGGCTGAAACCCTGTTGCTGCAACTTTTCCGTACCGCGAGTGCGGCAGGTCTATCTGCGATGCCTGCCGATAAAACATTTGGCGACCATGTGCATATCCGTCCATTGCTGTCATTTTCCAGGAGTGAGATAGAGGCGTATGCCAGGGAAAACAGTCTGCAGTGGGTCGAAGACCCGAGTAATCAGGATACTTCTTTCGACAGGAATTTTTTGAGAAAAGAGATCCTGCCATTGCTGCAACAACGCTGGCCTGAAGTCAGCGCGCAGCTGGCAAAGGTGACTGAACTACAATCGAATAACCTGCGGGTACTTGAAGATATGGCGGCCATCGATCTGGCGAATGCCATTTCAACGCAGGCTAGTCCATCAAAAGCCTGTATATATGAAGTTGTTTCCAGGCTATCTGTAAACAGACTGCAACAGCTGTCATCACCACGTCTGCTGAACCTGCTGCGTTACTGGGTGATAACAGGGCTCGATCAACAGCCGACAAGAAATCTGCTGCAGGAAGTCGAAAGAACGTTGATCTATTCACAGCAGGATGCCAATCCTGAAGTTACTTTTTATGATTTCGTATTAAGGCGATTCCAGGGTGACATCTACCTGCTGAAAAAAAGTAATGTCGGAGAGCTTCAGTATGATATCCAGTGGAACCCTGCCTTACCGGTGACGATAGAAGAGTCAGGTATACGGTTACAGGCTGTACGCTCTGCAGGCCTCGGACTAAACAGAAAGCTGTTAGATGAAACCTTATCTATTCGTTCACGAAAAGGCGGTGAGAAGTTTCATCCAGCGGGCCGACGACACTCACAGAGTTTGAAGAAGTTGTTGCAGGAGGACAATATCCCGCCATGGGAGAGGGATGTTATGCCGTTAATTTATTTTGGAGATGAGTTGATTGCTGTTGGCGGGCTTTGGGTCTGTAAGAAGTATTCTGTCACTGGTGAAGAGGAGGGGTGGTTGGTAGGTATCGATCATTCCTGATTTATATCGTTGCCCTGTAGGAGCGGAAAAAACTTTCTGGAAAAGTTTTTCACGATA
>CBDUKK010000147.1:0-5178 GCA_965367795.1 uncultured Gammaproteobacteria bacterium | reverse complement strand
GGGACCGTCAACCGCCTCTGCATCGCCATCGACGCCTTATCCAGCACAGACAAACGCTCAAACAAGCCAAACATATCCCGCGGATAACGCTTCATCAGGTAATCAGCCACGTTCTCAGGCAACTCGAGTCCATTCTGTCTGGCGCGATAGCTCAAGGCCTGATATTTCTCTTTATCAGAGATGTCCTGCAGGTGGAACACAGGGCCCCATGCCAGCCTTGAGCGCAGATCTGGCAGCTTTACAAAGTCCTCATCTGGTGAATGTGACGATGCCAGCATCAGGCAACTGCTGTTCTCACGCATGCGATTGATCAGATCAAACAACGCGATTTCCCATGATGGATCAACCAACCAGGTTTCAATATCATCCAGGCAGACAAGCTCGATCTGCTCGAGGCCGTCAAATATATCTGTTGGCTGCTCGAGTATCTCATCCTGTGTCAGGTAACACACGGTGCGCTGGCTTTTTGCCGCAAGGTTGCAGCTGGCCTGAAGCAGGTGGCTTTTACCCATACCCGGTTCACCCCAGATATATAACTGCTGTTCGCTTTTAGCAGACCTTGAATAACCAGACGCGGCCATATGCCGGGCGAGACCGACAGCGACAGCGTTTTTACCTGCAACAAAACTATCAAAGGTAAACAGTTCGCCAGGTTCAAAACCCAGGGGTAATTGTGGATGGATCAATGCGGTCATTCGCGTCTACACTAATTGAGATACTTATAGTAGTAGACCGGTATCGGTTTTATCTTATCGGACAGGTTATCGGACGGGCTTTCAGCTGTATTTTCCGCACCTGTATCTACGCCTGACACTGCACCGGGTTCGGTACCGGGAAGCATGGCCGGGCCCTGTTCACTAACCGGGGGAACATCCTTCACCACAGGTTTAACCTCGACCAGCTCGGCATCATTTTTAACCAGGTTTAAAAAATCGCCCTCGCTGCTTCGAAGCGTGATTTCAAATATGGCTGACTGGCCATCTACTTTCAGCGGTTTTGCCACTTCGACAGCACTTAAGTCTTGCAGATAATTTTCAAGTTTTCGATAGGCATCAATAGACCTCACTTCCTGTATATCCAGCTGAATCCTGGCCAGTTTCTGATTATCAGAAAGACCGTGAATCGCAAAAACGATGCCCATCGCATCAGCTGCCTGATCGACCGCTTTATTGATCAGCACATTGTAATCAGCATCTTCTATACTCCAGTGCCGGTTACCACTTTCCATCAGCAGGCTCCAGCTACTCTGCCATTTACTGCCATTCCATATCAGGCTGCCGGTCAGTGCAGGCCCTCGGCTATAGCGTTTCGATGCCTTTACCACAGGGTCTTTAAAACCGCCGCGGATATCAGCAATTTTGAGAATCTTCCTGTCTTTGTAGTCAAACAGTGGCCAGCGATCCGGCACACCGCGTCTATGCAGGGCCTGTTGAGCTGAGGTTTTCAACAGTGAATTATCTGTGTCTTTTAATACATATTCATTCCTGCCATCCCTGATCGCCATCCAGATAACTACCTCCGCGCGATGTTCCCCCCAGACCGGATACCCATTTTCACGCAGATACTCCTCCATGGCGCTACCGTTATACTGGATTTTAATGCGGTGACTCAGCAGTTCGCCATCTTTTTTGCTATCAGGGTTTTCGACAGGGTCATAGCTATACTGTTTGACATAACGGCTGGCGGGCGGACGTTTTAACTTGTCCATCACGATGCTGTCACCGGAGATCCGCACGAAGACTTCGTCCAGCCCTTCTTTGAACACACGCCAGCGGGTATCTGCAGATTCGTCAGCGACGAGAACCTCTACGTCATATAGAGAAACGGCTTGCCCGGCGGGTGCCTGGCTAAAAGCAAATAACAAGCTAACGAAAAAGAATATTTTCCCATTAGAATTCAACATTTGAGACCTGTGATATACAAATTTGTACGAAAAATGACTGACAAGCGTGTACAATAACACATCTTTTTATCGCCAGCTAAACCTATCAAATCACACATTAAAACCGATGTCTTCTAATCAAACAAAATCACTAAATTACCGCGATGCGGGCGTCAATATCGATGCCGGCAATGAGTTTGTCGAAAAAATAAAATCCAGTGTTGCCAGCACCCACCGACCGGGGGCGATGGGTAGCCTGGGTGGATTCGGCGGCCTGTTCGAGCTGCCCGAAAATTACCGGCAGCCGGTTCTGGTTTCTGGCACTGACGGCGTGGGCACAAAACTCAAGCTCGCCATTGATCTGAACAAGCACGACACCATCGGTATCGACCTGGTCGCGATGTGCGTCAACGACATACTGGTCCTTGGAGCCGAACCGCTATATTTCCTCGATTATTACGCTACCGGCGAACTGAACAGCGAAATTGCTGCCAGCGTCGTAGAAGGCATCGCTGAAGGATGCAGACAGTCAAATGCGGCATTGATCGGTGGTGAGACAGCAGAGATGCCAGGCATGTACGGCAAAGGTGATTACGACCTTGCCGGCTTCTGTGTCGGCGTGGTCGAAAAACAGGAAATCATCGATGGTTCCAAGGTAAAAGCCGGTGATGCAATGATCGCGATCGCCTCGAGCGGACCGCATTCCAACGGTTATTCACTGGTAAGAAAAATTATCGAAGTGAGCGGTGCTGACATTAATCAGTCGTTTGATTCGACGGACCTTACTCTGGGTGATGCACTGCTGGCACCGACAAACATCTACGTTAAGGCTATACACGGCCTGCTGCCAAAATTTGATATACACGCCATGGCTCATATCACTGGTGGCGGCCTGCTGGAGAATATTCCTCGAGTATTACCAGAGAACAGCCAGGCTATCGTCGATACCAGCAGCTGGCAGTTGCCTCCCGTTTTTCAATGGTTGCAGGACAACGGCAACGTAGAGATCAACGAGATGTACCGTACCTTCAATTGTGGCGTTGGCATGGTGTTAATCGTCGCCGCTGAAGATGTCGATGGCATCGTAAGCAGCCTGAATCAAAATGGTGACAACGCATGGCAGCTAGGCACCATCGATGAAGGGGATAGCCAGCAGGTTATTTTTAAATAGTCTGTCGCAGGGTTGAACGTGTCAAAAGCTTCTCTCGTCGTACTCATCTCAGGTAGCGGCAGCAACCTGCAAGCGGTCATCGATGCGATAAAAAATAAAGCGCTCGATGCTGAGATAAAAGCAGTCATCAGCAACAAGGGGTCTGCCTACGGTATCGAACGAGCAAGACAGGCGAACATAGACACCTACGTCATCGACCACACACAGTATCCTGACAGGCAATCATTTGACCAGGCCATGATAGAGATCATCGACCCACTGCAGCCTGATCTCGTCATCCTCGCCGGTTTCATGCGGATATTGAGCGATATGTTTATCGATCACTATTGGCACCGCCTGATCAATATCCACCCTTCACTGCTGCCGAAATATAAAGGGCTCAATACTCATCAGCTGGCGATAGATAACAAGGATAAGATACATGGCGCCAGCGTCCATTACGTCAGCCACGAACTTGATAGCGGGCCGGTTGTCATACAGGCAGAGGTTCCGGTGCTGGATACGGATACGGCGGAATCATTGGCTTCCCGAGTATTGAAGGCAGAACACGTGATATACCCGATGGCCATCAGGATGCATATAGAAGGCCGATTAACATATGACAGAGACCAGCTGAATCTCGATGGTCAACCATTAACAGAACCATTGATCTGGAAAAACGCACAGCTATCTTGATACACAACCACTAGACATGATGAATAAAAAACACTTATACCTGTTACGAATATCTATATTTATCGCTGCAATATTTGCGCATAATGCATTTGCAGATCATGGCCTGCCTGAATTTACCGCCCGTTATGGCATTCAGAAATTCGGCATCAAACTGGCAGAAGCAGAGTACCAGTTAAGTTATACCGATAAAGGTTATAAGTTCACACAAAATACAGAACTACATGGCATGGCCAGCATGTTTGCCAGCGATACTGTCTCTGCAACCAGTTATGTCGATGAGATGGGCGATAACCTGCTACTCAGAAAACATATATATATCCAGACCGGTAGAGAAAAAAACAGGGACGAAGATATAGATATATTCTGGAACACATACAAGAATACACTAAAAGGAAAGATTAGTGGTGTAGTCAGGAGCAAAGAGATAGAGCTGCAGACCGACAGCGAGGTATGGGACATGCTTTCGTTTCAGATCCCGCTGATGATCGAGTTCGATGAAAATGTAAAAGAATACCCGTACAGTGCACTGCTTAAAGGTGAGATCGATGATTACAAGTTCGTCCTGGGGTCAAGCAAAACAATCAATTTTGCAGGCAAGGATTATAAGATCATTCAGCTGACACGCACTGACCCGAAAAAAGACAGGCAGTTACATCTCTGGCTGGCACCCGCACTGAACAATCTACCGGTCATCATAGAAAATTATCGTGATGGTAAAGAACACTCACGTGGCGAGCTCGAAAGCGTCAGTTTTAACAAAGAGGCAGCGCTGACTGCTTCAAGTATAGATAACAATGATGACGACCTCTAACGATAACAACGATAACCTGGAACCGGATGAACTGTATGATGGCCCGAGTAAATCACAGTTAAAACGTGACAGCCATCACATGGTCGATGTCGGAGAAGAGATATTAAAACTATCCAGTCAAGATATACGATCCCTGCAATTACCAGACGAGCTGGATGCAGCTATCGCTACTGCACTAAAAATAAAATCAAGAAGCGGACTCAAGAGACAGCGTTTGTACATCGGCAAATTATTGCGCTCGATGGATAGCGAAGCCATCGAAAGTCAACTAAGAAAAATACAGCATCGCCATGATACCAACACCGCACAGTTTAAACGTCTGGAAAAATGGCGAGACAGCCTGGTTGACAATGACAAGCAGACGCTCAATGATGTTATCGCACATTTCCCTGACATAGACCGCCAGCATATCAACCAGTTGATCCGAGCGGCAAACCAGGAAAAGCAGCGCGGAAAACCACCGACAGCTTCTCGTAAATTATTTAAATATCTTCGAGATATGGAAGAACAGCAGAACCTGTAGGAACTAAATGCTCTGAAACTGTTACTGACTACTCGCTTCTCAACACTGCAGCGAGTATAAAAACCGTCAGTCCATACGATTTTTTTCTGTGCTGGAGATAGGTGTCCTGTAGCGGT
>CBDUKK010000146.1:0-5179 GCA_965367795.1 uncultured Gammaproteobacteria bacterium | reverse complement strand
GGATTATGTGGTGAATTAAGGTTTGATGGCTCTGCGCCAGAGCAGGGTGTCATCGAGCGCATGAAACAGAAGTTAGTGAAACGAGGACCTGATTCAGAAGGTATATATATCAAGACACCGGTAGCGCTCGGTCATCGCCGCTTAGCGATCATCGACCTGAGCGATAAAGCGGCACAGCCGATGCTCGACGAAGCGGCAGGTGTCTCACTTGTTTTTAATGGCACTATCTATAATTACCCCGACCTGAGAAAAGAGCTGCAGGCCTTGGGTCATACTTTTAAATCCACCGGTGATACCGAAGTTATCCTGCGTTCATATATAGAATGGGGTGAGAGCTGTGTTACCCGTCTACAGGGTATGTTTGCGATCGCGATCTGGGACAGTAATAAACAGGTCATGTTGCTGGCACGGGATCGTTCGGGTATCAAACCCTTATACTTCTCTCAGACAGCGCAACGTTTGTTATTCGCTTCGAACACACAGGCGTTGATACATGCAGATGACAAGATCGATACCTCGATCGATTCGACGGCAATGCATCACCTGTTTACCCTGCATGCAGTCGTGCCAGCACCACGCACCGTCGTTCAAGGCATCAGGAAAGTTAAACCAGCACATTATATGCTTATCGATAAATCAGGTGAGGTGCAGGAAAGGCGTTACTGGTCATTAACAGCAAAACGGCCTGATAAAAAGATGAGCGAGCAGGACTGGATTACGGCAGTACATGACGAGCTAAGGCGAGCAGTAGAGAAACGGGTGAAGATCGCGGATGTTCCGGTAGGCGTCTTGCTATCCGGCGGCATCGACTCCAGTCTGCTAGTCGGTCTGCTGGCAGAAGCCGGGCAGAAAGGTCTGAAAACCTTCTCGGTCGGATTTGAAGATGCACCAGAAGAAAAAGGTAATGAGTTTGAATACTCCGATGCGGTGGCAGAGAAGTTTGAAACTGAACACCACCAGTTGATGGTGCCGAATAACCAGGTGCTGCCCCGGTTGCCGGAAGCCTTTTCAAATATGGCAGAACCCATGTTCGGCCAGGACGCAGTGGCTTTTTACCTGTTATCGGAAGTGGTCTCTAAAGAAGTCAAGGTGGTGCAGAGCGGGCAGGGAGCCGATGAAGTCTTCGGTGGTTATTTCTGGTACCCTCGTATGCATCATTCTATTACGCCAGGTATCAAACGTTTTTCGGATGAGTATTTTGACCGTGATCATGAGGAATACCTGCAGACAGTCGATCCGCGCTTCCACACCGAGGATGTGACTTCCGAGCTTATGCAGGACCTGCTCGATGAGGTCGAAGCCGATGAATATCTCGATCGTGTGCTGGCGGTGGATGTTACGACCCTGATCGTTGATGACCCGGTGAAACGGGTCGATAACATGACCATGGCATGGGGACTGGAAGCACGAGTTCCCTTCCTCGATACCCAGCTGGTCGAGCTGGCGGCATCGATGCCGCCAGAGATGAAACTGCCCAATGGCGGTAAACACGTGCTGAAGGAACTGTCGCGTGGGTTTTTACCCGATAGCGTGGTCAACCGCAGCAAGGCCTATTTCCCGATGCCGGCGTTGAAATATGTGCGTGGTGAGTTTCTTGAATTTATGAAACAGATATTATTATCAGATGGCGCAAAACAGCGAGGTTTGTATAATCCTGTCTATGTCGAAAAGCTGTTAAAAAATCCTGAGGGCTATCACACCCGGCTGCAGGGCAGTAAGCTGTGGCACCTGGCAGCACTAGAATTGTGGTGGCAGCAGAACATTGAAAGACGGTAAATTAAAAATTCTCTGACAGCAGCGGTATGTCAAATTATATGACCCTTTGCAGCAGATCGTGATAAGGAAAATAAAAACCTTGAATCCTGCCTGTTTGTCCCCAGATTCTTTACACCCAGTAGTTGTTGGGGTTAATTGTGTGCAGCTCAAGGTATAATTCCCCCATTATTTTTTAGAGAACAGGTATAGATATGCCTGATGTATTAGAAAGAATTGACGAGCAGGTTAAAGGCAACAAGGTGATGATCTATATGAAAGGCACACCGCAATTTCCACAGTGTGGCTTTTCCGGCCGTACCGTTGAAGCATTGAAGCAGGTGGGTAAAGAGTTCGCTTACTGCAACGTGCTGGCCGACCCTGAGATATTTCAGAATCTTCCACGCTATGCTGACTGGCCGACATTCCCACAGGTGTATGTCGATGGTGAGCTGATCGGTGGCTGTGATATCACACTGGAGATGTTTGAAAGCGGTGATCTGAAGAAGATGATCGACGCGGCATCAGAGGCGTAAACAGTAGTGACGCTGCAGGATGGCAGCTGATCTAACAAACGGGAGAAGGATATGGTAACACTGGATACAGTGATGATCTTTTTAGGCTGGTGCTCAGTGATAAATATCCTGGTACTGGCGTTCAGTACGGTAACGCTGCTGCTGTTTAAAGGCCCGATATCAGCCATACATAGCAGGATGTTCGGTGTTGATCCGCAAAATGTTGCAACCCAGTATTTCCAGTACCTGGCAAATTACAAGATCGCCATCTTCATGTTGAATATCGTGCCTTACCTGGCACTTCGTCTGATGATGTAATGATCCAGTTGATGTAACGATAGATAACTGTCGCATCAAAATTGCCGCATAAAAAAAGCCGTTCACAAAGAACGGCTTTTTTTATGCAACTTATCTATGGTATCAATAGGCGATACTGAGTGACAGATCATTGCGCGCCTGCAAGAGCTTATTGTTTGCGGCTTTTATCATCACATCGGCAGAGATAATGGCTTCATCGCCACGGTAGTAATGAACACCGATACAGCCGGTCATGTTCATATTGCCCGCGGTAGTCTTATAAGCGCGGTTATTGATCATGGACAGGATGCGTTCGATGGCAGAAGCTTTGTAATCCTTGACCTTGGTATGGTGCATGATGATGGCAAAGGTATTGTCATTCATCCGGGCGACGATATCGGTCGGTCTGACAGCACGGCGTAAGCGGCGGTGCTGGCTGACGAGAATCTCATCGACGATGTAATCACCATGCTCTGCGGCGATGTCATCAAGTTCACGTAACTCGATGATCGCCAGGCAGACACCACCGCGCCGGGTCGATGCTTCCAGCAGGTGGTTCTTCAGGTTCTTCATCAGGAATTGTTCATTGCCAGCACCGGTCAACTCATCAACCAGTGCCATTTGTTCCAGGTTCTTGATCGTCTGTTCTAGCTGGCGAGAGGTTTCCAGCAGGTCGTTCTGTAGCGCTGAGACCCTGGCGGCTGCATTGACGCGAGCTGCCAGTTCCTGTGGATTCGGTGGTTTGCGAAGATAATCATCAACACCATGATCGAAAGCCTTGACCAGGTAATCCACACCATCATGGGCGGTGAACAGGATAATGGCGGTATATGTGCCTTTTTCCTCGTCGCGTTGCCTGATGCGCTGGGTAAGTTCGAGTCCATCCATCTCAGGCATCATCCAGTCTGCCAGTACGACATCGGCCGGTTTCTGTTCGATCATGTCCAGCGCTTCGGTTGCACTGTCTGCCATGCGGACACCGTTGTAACCGGCCTTTTTCAGGGCGGTCTTAACTACGATACGACTAAATTGTAGGTCATCAACGATGATGATCGAGAGATCTTTACTGCTCATGTAGTTGTAATGCTTTCCTATGGTGGAGCTTGAACTTGCCTGTAAATCGAAAAAAATTATAGATGGTGAAACTATAGCTAATAAATACTGATATTTCTCTTTTTTTGTGTTGTTTGTGTTCGTTGTTAATCAACGCTGTTCGTCATAACCATTGTCGTCGCTCCATACCGGACCGGATGTCTCTGCCCAGCGGTTGATGATAGCGCAGAACAGTTTGGCTGTCTGGCTGGCATCATACAGTGCGGAGTGGGCTTCATTATTATCCCACGGCAGGCCAGCCGCCTGGGCGGCACGGGAGAGTACGGTCTGGCCATAGGCCAGTCCGGCCAGGCTGACGGTGTCAAAAGTGCTGAACGGGTGGAAAGGGTTACGTGAAATCTTATTACGCTCGGCAGCAGCAAATATAAAGTTTCGGTCGAGCACGGTGTTGTGGCCTATCATGATCGCGCGTTTACATTTGTACTGTTTCATCTCTTTCTGAATGAAGCGAAACAGCTCCCGGACGGCTGTTTCTTCATCTTTCGCCGCGGCGATGCGGAACGGGTGATAGGGATCGATGCCGTTAACTTCCAGTGAAGCCGGTTCCATGTTCGCGCCTTCAAACGGGTTTACATGACAGTGGTATTCATTGTTAGTCGTCATGTTGCCATTTTCGTCGATCTTTAAGGTGACAGCGCCAATCTCTAGCAGGGCATCCTTTTTGTCGTCAAAACCACCGGTTTCCACATCGACCACAACGGGGTAAAAACCGCGAAAACGGCGGGACATCAATTTAAATTCTTCGTCACTCATTGTTGATTCTCTGAAGGTATATGCCCGTATGACTTTTTAACTGTCATTGCGAGCGAAGCGCGGCAACCTCGTATATTAAGATAGCCGCGCTTGGCACGTAATCAGGTATTTTATATGTTTTTTACTCTAGGGGTTTAGACGAGTTTCCAATGGAGTGTCTGACCAGCCAGGAAGGGGACTAATTTATCGGTGCCAAGAGGATATTCCTCCGGAACCTGCCAGTCTTCTTTATTCAGCGTGATGGTTTTACTGTTGCGAGGCAGCCCATAAAAATCCGGCCCGTTAAAGCTGGCGAAAGCTTCCAGTTTATCCAGTGCATCCTGCTGCTCGAAGATAGAAGTGTAGATCTCGATGGCAGCGTGTGCTGAAAAGATGCCGGCGCAACCACAGGGGCTCTCTTTTTTATGTCTGGCGTGTGGTGCGCTATCAGTGCCCAGGAAGAACCGCTTGTGTCCGGAGCGGATGACCTCTAATAAGGCGTGCTGGTGTATGTCACGTTTTAACACAGGCAGGCAGTAGTTATGCGGCTGTAAGCCGCCCTGGAACAGCGCATTACGATTGAATAGCAGGTGCTGAGGCGTTATCGTAGCGCCGATATTATCGCCCGATTCCAGCACGAAATCAGCCGCTTCCTTCGTTGTGATATGCTCAAACACGATCTTTAACTCTGGATAGCGTTGGCTCAACGGTCGCATCGTGCGCTCGATAAATACTTTTTCACGATCAAAAACATCCACATCAGGATCAGT
>CBDUKK010000145.1:0-5189 GCA_965367795.1 uncultured Gammaproteobacteria bacterium | reverse complement strand
TCCTCGAGGCCATAAGGCGAATCCACTATGATCACCGGGGATTCGCTACCATTTTCATGCAAGATGTCTTTCGATTTTTTTGCTGACTCTTCTAACGAACGTATGTAACTGACGACATCATCGATATCTGTTTCTGATAAACCGGCAACGAGCATCGATGTCATAGGTGTTCCCTCACGCCCGAAGGTTATCGTGTCGCGTAGCATGACATCACTGGCCGACGCCAGGAAACCCGCGTTATTCAAGGCGGGCGCGATGATCGGCAGATCACGCTTGCGAGAGAATGTCACACCGGTACCCTTACCGCCGCCGCCATCATCACCATGGCATTGTGCGCAGTGACTGGCAAAAAGTTTTTTTCCCTTTTCGGCATCACCTTTGATAACGCTGTTGTCTTCCACCGGAGCAGGTTTATCTGACCAGCCTCTCAGGTGTTTGACGATGGCAGCCAGCTGTGCATCACTCAAGACATTAAATGCCGGCATGATCCTGCCAGGTCGTCCCTGTCGAATAGTTTTCTTCAGATACTCATCCGATACGCTGTTCAGAAATGATGGTAATGCCAGGGGCACACCGACACCACCTTTACCATCATTGCCATGACAGGAAGAACAATGCCGGGCATAAAGTTCATCACCGCTGGGTGCGCATGGTGCATTCACAGTAAAGAAAATAATGAAAAGAAAAGCTATGATTCTCATAATATGTTAACCAAGCCCTTTGGATATGGCCTAACCGGGAGGCCAGGTCAATGCACGATCAGCCAGCAGGTGCATGTGGATATGAAAGACGGTCTGGCCAGCTTTCTCATTACAGTTCACTACCAGCCGGTAGCCGTCATCGCTGACGCCCCTCTGGTTCGCGATAAGCTTCGCGGCACTAAACAGTTTACCCATGACCAGGTGATCATCATCGACGATGTCATTAACCGTAGAGATATGTTTTTTAGGGATAATAAGAAGATGCACAGGGGCCTGAGGATTAACATCATTGAACGCCAGCACGTCATCATTTTCAAATATGATATCGGCAGGTATTTCGCCATCTCTTATCTTGCAGAATAAACATTCACTCATGGGCGCACCTCAATGCTCATAATTAAATCATAAAAAAGAAAGAAAGCTTTTGACTATGGTCAAGAATCGAAGCGCTGCCGGCCACTGAAGGCATGCGCCAGCGTGCCAGAATCGATATATTCCAGTTCACCACCCAGCGGCACACCATGCGCGATCCGGGTTGTTACCACCTGGTGCCTGGCGGCCATATCCGAGATGTAGTGTGCCGTTGCCTCACCTTCGACCGTGGGATTCGTTGCCAGGATCAGCTCTTTGACTTCACCACCGGCGAGACGAGCATCCAGCAGCTCCAGACCGAGTTCAGCAGGACCGATCCCGTCCAGTGGCGACAGGTGCCCCATCAGAACAAAATACTTGCCTCTGAATTCAGCGGTATGTTCGATAGCAAAAACGTCTGCCGGCGTCTCGATAACACACAGGGTGCCGTTATCTCTGGAAGCACTGTCACAGATCTCACATAATTCGTTTTCACTCAGCGTCCGACACATCGAACAGTGGCCTATCTTCTCTACCGCTTCTGTCAGTGCCGCCGAGAGATTTTTTGCGCCGTCGGTATCACGCTCCAGCAGATAAAAAGCCATGCGTTGCGCAGACTTTGGACCGACACCCGGCAGGCATTTTAAAGCATCGATCAACTGCTGTAATAAAGGTGACATACGTTATAAAGCTGACCTAGAAAGGTAACTTCATACCACCGGGCAGATTCAGACCTGCAGTCAGGCCAGACATTTTCGACGATGACTCCTGCTCGATCTTCCTTACCGCGTCATTGACCGCTGCTGCCAGCAGGTCTTCGATCATCTCTTTATCATCCTGCATCAGGCTGTCATCGATATTCACACGACGTAATTCATGGCGCCCGTTCATGACCACCTTGACCATGCCGCCACCCGCCTGACCTTCGACTTCCATATTGGCGATTTCCTGCTGCGCTTTCTGCATATCTTCCTGCATCTTCTGCGCCTGCTTCATCATGTTGCCCATTGCACCTTTCATAAATACCTCTTTTTCTAAATTTGTTTTAATCCAAAATCATTACTGCTGTTGTATACGCTTTTTCGCGGTTTACAAACCGCGATTTCCTTAGGTTATGTCACCGGCTTCACAGAACCAGGAATTATCTCGGCATTAAACTGTTCTTTTAATGTCTGGGTAAAACTGTCTTCGTTAACTGCTACAACCGCCTGTTCCTGTCTTTCCACCGTTTCACGCTGCACCGTCTGCGCAGGCGACTCAGTCTCGACCTGGTCGACTACCTTGATATCTAGCTGTGCGTCGATATTGAAATATTCACCCAGCGCCTGCTGCAATCGCTGCTTCGCTTTCGGGTTGATCAGGTTACTGTGCCCGCTTGCTATCTGCAGCAGAATATTACACCCGTCACGCTGCTGCATCGTGCAATTGATCGCCAGCTGCTTGACCAGGCCACCGAGACCTAATGAATTAACAACGTCTCGCCAGTCATTCGACACCACACCTGGCCTGACCGGCGTTTCAGCCTGTATCGGCGGTGCAGGCTCTGCTACAGCATTATTAGTGCGCTGCGGGGACGCTGCATTCGCATCAGTAAGCGGTTGTGCGCGACTTTGTGTCATACCCTCTGACGACACAGCCTGAGGTGAGGCCTGAACCGCAGCCTGGGCCTGGGGCTGACCAGTTCGTGGTGGTGCAGCCTGGCCCTTAGGCGAGCTTTGAGACGGGCTCGAGACCTGTTGTGTAATCTGCCCGGCATCAACATTTGCCGGCCTGAAGGCCAGCATACGTAACATTATCATCTCGAAACCGTTACGGGCATCAGGGGATAAAGGCAGATCCCTGCGTCCGATGAGAGCGATCTGGTAAAACAGGTGCAGGTCTTCAGCTGACACGGTTTCACTCAGTTTCAGCAGCTCTTCACGTGCGCTGACAAATTCATCCAGTGCTTCCGGGACTGTTTTTGCCAGGCTCATGTGGTGCAGCAGACTCAAGAGCTCGGCCAGTACATTTTCAAAATCCGGTGACAACTCGGCAAGTTCAGCGACCACGCTCATGGTTTGCTGCGCATCACGCTGCAACACAGATTTCAGCAGCCTGATCACTTTATCGCGGGACACGCTGCCGAGCATGTCGCGCACTTCCTGCTCCTGGACCGAGCCACCGCCAAATGCCAGTGCCTGATCCAGCAGGCTGAGTGCATCACGCATACTGCCATCAGCCGCTTCGGCGATAAGCTGTAGTGCTATCACATTATATTCGACTTTTTCCTCGGTCAATATATGCTGCAGGTGGCTGATGATCAGGCTCACCGGTAATCGCTTGAGGTTAAATTGCAGACAGCGTGACAGGATGGTGACGGGCAATTTCTGCGGATCAGTCGTCGCCAGCAGGAATTTAACGTGCGGCGGCGGTTCCTCGAGGGTTTTTAGCAGCGCGTTGAAGCTGCTCTTGGAAAACATGTGCACCTCGTCGATCAGGTACACCTTGTAACGCCCGCGTGTCGGTGCGTATTGCACATTCTCCAGCAGATCCCGGGTGTCATCGACACCGGTACGTGATGCCGCATCGACTTCTATCAGATCGACATATCTACCCTCGGCGATCTCGACACAGGTAGAACATACACCACAGGGTGTGGAAGTAATGCCTGTCTCACAATTCAGAGATTTAGAGAATATACGTGCGATGGTGGTCTTACCGACACCGCGTGTACCGGTAAACAGGTAGGCATGGTGCAGACGGTCATCATTTAAGGCATTGACCAGCGCGCGCTGGACATGCTCCTGGCCGACCAGTTCCTGGAAATTTTGTGGCCGCCATTTGCGTGCTAGAACCTGATAACTCATGCAGAATGACCCACTAAAGATTTTTCACAAAGGTAAAACATCTGTCAGAGTCTATCGAACAATTCGTTTGAATTACAGCCAAGATTGCAGCAAGCATGGAATGTTATCAGAAAAAATTAGGTGGCAACCTGCCCCAGCCGCACCTCGGCACCCGAGATCACTGCTACCGTTGCTTCCTTCCGGACCTGGCGGGGTTCACAGCTTATCGTCGCGAGGGAACCAGAACAGGTCACCATAAGCCGCGCATTATACATTTTCTCAAGCAGAATTCCCCCACATTTCAGCATTTTTTTCGGTATTTTTTGTAATCACGAAGTCTCATTCACAGAGTCATGTATAATGCGCCATAAATTTTCTAAACATAGATCACTCGTACCTTTTTGATGAAATCAACATTACGCATAGCAACACGAAAAAGCCCGCTCGCACTTTGGCAGGCAGAACACGTCAAGTCGCGTTTGATGGAAGCGCATGAAGGTCTCGAGGTCGAACTGGTGACCTTCACCACCAAAGGCGACAAGATCCTGGACACCCCGCTAGCCAAGATCGGCGGCAAAGGCCTGTTCGTGAAAGAGCTGGAAATGGCGATACTCGAAGGCAAAGCCGATATCGCGGCACATTCGATCAAGGATGTACCGATGGAATTCCCCGAGGGCCTGTTTCTTTCCACCATCCTGGAACGCGAAGAGCCTTGTGATGCATTTGTCTCGAATACCTATGACAGTGTGCAGAGCCTGCCTGAAGGCGCCGTGGTCGGTACCTGCAGCTTACGCAGGAAATGCCAGCTACTGAGCAAACGTCCCGATCTGAAGATCAAAGATCTTCGCGGCAACGTCAACTCAAGATTAGAAAAACTTGATAACGGTGATTATGACGCCATCATATTAGCCTGTGCCGGTCTGGTAAGACTGGAAATGGCCGATCGCATAAAACAGCGCATATCCTCATCCTGGATCATGCCCGCCGTCGGTCAGGGTGCCGTAGGTCTGGAAGCCCGCGAAGGTGATGAAGAAACGCTCAACTTACTGTCTGTCTTAAATCATGATGACACCACTGATCGGGTTACTGCGGAACGCGCATTAAACAGACGTCTCGAAGGCGGTTGCCAGGTACCTATCGCAAGTTATGCCATGCTGGACGGGGACACCCTGCACCTGCAGGCACTGGTCGGTGAACCCGATGGCAGCAAGATCATCGCAAGCGATATAAGCGGTCATCGCAGCGAAGCAGAGCAACTAGGCCAGAAACTTGCAGATGAATTATTATCTCTAGGTGCAAAAGAAATATTAGA
>CBDUKK010000144.1:0-5192 GCA_965367795.1 uncultured Gammaproteobacteria bacterium | reverse complement strand
ATGGAAAACGATATCAGTTTTCAAAATATGATGGTTTAAAATTTTGGCGTCATGGTTGGCGTAAGGATGAAATAGAAAAATATGTCAGCAGCTACTGATCACCTGCCAGGTAAAGCTATAACCATGAGCGCTAACGGCTCCAGCATCGTCCGTAGAGATACTGACATCAGTGGTGAACTCGATGCCAGTGATCTGCACCCGCTGTTGAAAAAGATATATGCCAACAGGGGTGTGACCAGTTTGAAACAGGTTGATTACCGCCTTGCCGGACTGCTTGATTTTTCCTTGCTGAAAGATATCGATATCGCAGCCGAGATCGTATCGGCAGCAGTAATCGAGAACAAACGCATCGTCGTCGTTGGTGATTTCGACGCGGACGGTGCTACCTCCTGTGCTGTGATGATCCGTTCGCTGAGAGCTTTTGGCCTCGATGATGTCGAATACCTGGTACCGAACCGTTTTGATTTCGGCTATGGTCTAAGTCCACAGATCGTCGATGTGGCTGCACGCTCCAGGCCGGACCTTATCATCACCGTGGATAATGGTATCTCAAGCATAGACGGGGTAAACCGTGCCAATGAACTGGGTATCCAGGTGGTGGTGACGGATCATCACCTGGCGGCAGATGTCTTACCTGAAGCTGCAGCTATCGTGAATCCAAATCAACCCGGTTGTGAGTTTCCAAGCAAGATGATCGCAGGTGTCGGTGTCGCGTTTTACCTGATGCTTGCCGTCAGGGCCAGGCTCAGAGAGAAAGGCTGGTTTGATGAGGGCACGGGGCGTCTCGAGCCTAACATGGCAAACTACCTTGATCTGGTCGCCCTGGGAACGGTCGCTGACGTCGTTCCGCTGGATGAGAACAATCGCATACTGGTAGAGTCCGGTCTTCAGCGTATACGTAAAAATAAAGCATGCGCTGGTATCAATGCATTGTTAACGATTGCAGGGAAATCGATAGAAGGCTGCTCATCGCAGGATTTCGGCTTCATTATCGGACCGCGTCTCAATGCCGCCGGTCGACTGGATGATATGTCGATCGGCATCGAATGCCTGTTGTCTGATGATTATGAACAGGCCTTCAATTATGCATCTACCCTGAACCATATGAATCAGCAACGCCGCCAGATAGAAGGCGAGATGCTGGGTCAGGCGTACGATATTTTAAATCAACAGATGTCACTGCTCGATGGCGTGGATGAGATACCCGATGCGCTGGCCCTGTACGACGAACAATGGCACCAGGGCGTGGTTGGCCTCCTGGCCTCGCGGATCAAGGAGAAATATCACCGGCCGGTAATCGCCTTTGCAGATGCCGGTGATGGTGAACTAAAAGGCTCCGGACGTTCTATTCCCGGCCTGCACATGCGCGATGTGCTCGATGTCATCTCAAAACAGCATGCAGGTATCATAGAGAAGTTCGGTGGCCATGCAATGGCGGCAGGGCTAACTATCAGACAGGATAATTTTCCCCTGTTCCAGCAGGCGTTTAACACGCATGTAAGCGCTGTGTTACGTCCCGAGGACCTGAACAATATCAATGAGAGTGATGGCCCGGTCGCTGAGGAGTACATGACGATAGAGGCCTCGGAGATATTGAGATATGCCAGTCCCTGGGGGCAGCTATTCCCGGAACCCGTTTTTGATGATGAGTTTAAAATACTGAACTGGCGTATCGTTGGTGAAAAGCATCTCAAACTGGAGCTTATGAAAGAAGATTCGGGTGCATGTTATTCAGCAATCGCTTTCAATAAAACAGACGATGATCTTCCACCGGGTGATAAAAATATACACATCGTTTATCGTCTTGACGTAAATGAATTTCGAGGTAATCGAAGTTTGCAACTAATAGTGCAGCATATCGAAGCTGCCTAGATGAGCAGGAATATTATGTATTCGTTGATAAAAAGATTATTATTTTTATTTGATGCAGAGACCATCCATGTTTTCTCGTTAAATTTTTTAAGTTTTGCGAACAGCTCAGGTCTTCTCAGGTTATTCGTAAAAAAACGTATAGAGTCGCCGGTGACTGTTATGGGGATAGAATTCCCAAACGCCGTCGGCCTCGCTGCCGGTCTCGATAAAAATGCGGGGCATATAGATGCACTGGCACAATGTGGATTTGGCTTTATCGAAGTCGGCACGGTAACGCCATTGGCACAGCCCGGGAATGAAAAGCCGAGATTATTCCGCCTGGTCGCTGATAACGCCATCATCAATCGTATGGGGTTCAATAATGCCGGGGTGAAAGCGCTGGTCGATAACGTAAAACAACGCCGCAGTAACTGTGTGCTCGGAATAAATATAGGGAAGAATAAAGATACACCGCTGGAAAATGCGGTAGATGATTATCTCGCCTGCATGCAGCAGGTCTATGCTTACGCTGATTACATCGCAATCAACATATCATCACCCAATACACCGGGCTTAAGAGAGCTTCAGCATGGTGATGGGCTAACATCATTACTCACACAATTAAAAAATAAACAGGGTGAGTTAAATCAGCAGTATCAGCGTTACGTGCCACTGGCGGTCAAGATTGCACCTGACCTGTCTGAGGAAGAGGTCGACGACATCGCTGGACGATTATTGTCTGCAGAAATCGATGCGGTCATCGCGACCAATACCACCAATAGCCGCCCACAGTCACTATCATGCAAAGAACTTGCTGATGAGGAAGGCGGCCTGAGTGGTGCGCCAGTTTTTGAGATATCCACGCGTGTCTTAACGCAGCTGGTGAAGGCACTGGATGGCAAGATACCCGTGATCGCAGCCGGTGGCATCTCATCACCGGGCGATGCACTGAAAAAAGTACAGGCAGGCGCCAGCCTTGTACAGATCTATACCGGTTTTATCTACTCGGGCCCCGGGCTGATCAATGACTGTGCGATGGCATTGAAAGACGCTATGAAATAGCTGTTTTATGAGGCTTTATAGCGCAGAATCTGCTCATTATTCATCATATCTGCTATATATGAGGTAGTATAAATAAAATAATAAAAACAAACGCTTACAATATTTATTTCGATTGAATTTTCATAAGATCTGTTAGTAAGTACTATGTCAGCACCGGATGAGCTTCCAGCTTACGGGGGATAAATTTATGAGTGAGCGTGTTTTTCTATTTATCGTCGGCGTTTATATCTTGATCGCATTGTATCTGGGTATGGATGTCATGATCTATCTGCTGAGTCTTTGGTTGCTGTTTGAAGCAATAACCGATATCCGTCTTACCACGCTATCCCAGCGATTCATGAACAAGCCAGTGCCTGCTGGTCTTATCGTCTTTAATTCTAGACAGCGTTTCGATTTCGATGCACTACGTGCCTGGCGTATCAGCGTCGCCGTACTCCTGGGTGGTTCACTATTATTGTTAAAAGAGCAAGATATCGAGTTTGTGTGGTTCTTCCCCTGGTTCATGGGGTTTGCCATTATGGGTGCTGGAGCAAGCAGTGTGTGTCCCGTGCTTCTATTCATCCGCTGGTTAGGCTTCAAGTGAGATAGATGCCGGCCGAGGAGAAAAAATTTGAGGTAAAACTTCCCGCGCGTATTACCGGCCTGGTGTTCTGGGGGCTGGTGTTTATCGGCTTATTCCTCGCGGTGATCATACTGCATCAGGCCGAGTCCGATCTAAATGCTGAAAACAGGGAAGAAACGCTGATCATCGCCTACGAGATCGAAGAGATCATCGAGCAGTATTCAGAAGCGCCCGTACTGGAGCGGGCGTCAGGCAGGATCAGGTCAAAGATCAGTGAGCATATGGAAGAGTTTGGTTTCCATGCGGTCCGTCTCTATGAAGGAGGACAGACACTGTCGATGGGTGCAATCGATGACAGTGATGACTTATATGAATTCACATTAAATTATTACCCCCTGGGCTCCAGTGATCTGCATACGGTCAGACTTGAGATCTACTGTACAAGCTCGAAAGAAGTCATCTCTGATATCCGTAAAAATTTCCTGCTCTCTATCGGTATAGGCGTTTTCGTATTCGGACTATTTCTGCAACGTATATTGCAGAAGATGCTGTCTACGCCATTCCAGAAGATGGTGACCACGGCGGACAGGTTTTCTAAAGGACACGAAGATGTTCGTTTCGATGAACAAAGAGCTGACGAATTTGGCTACCTGGGTAAGTTTATCAATAATGCGATCGATACGATTTTATCAAACAAGAACGAACTGGTACTGGCACTGCAACGGGCGTCTGCTTCAGAGATAGCTTTGGGACTCGAGAAAGAGCGTGCTGAAGTGACCTTATATTCGATTACCGATAGCGTTATAACCGTCGATGTCGATGAATGTATCGTGTATTTAAACCCGGCAGGCGAGAAGCTTCTGGGTTGCGCCATCAGAGAAGTATCGGGTGAAAAGTTCCAGGATATATTTAACGTCGTCGCAGAAAGTACCGGTGAACCAATCGATGATGCTTTGCATGAATGTTTTGTGACAGGAGAGATCGTTCATCTGCCGGACCATTCTTCGTTGATCACCAAAGATGATTCAGTTATATCTATCGAAGCATCTATCGCCCCGATGAAAGCAGACAATGGCGATCTGATGGGTGCTGTCATCGTGATCCAGGATGTCAGTCATACCCGTCGTCTAACACGGCAGCTCTCATACCAGGCAAGCCACGACCTGTTGACCGGTTTGTATAACCGTCGAAAGTTCGAAGAATACCTTGAAGAGATCCTGATCAATGTTCGTGAAGAAGACAGGCATCACGCATTGTTCTATCTGGATCTGGACAATTTCAAGATCGTCAATGATACCTGTGGCCATGTCGCTGGTGACGAGTTACTGAAACAGCTGCCGACACTTTTCAACGAGGTCTTCCGCAGCGATGACATCATCGCACGTTTAGGTGGAGATGAATTCGGCATAATCCTGGAGAACTGCGGGATAAAGAAAGCTGCAAGCATCGCAGACAAGGTCCGTCAGAAGATAAAAGATTACCGGTTTATATGGGATGACAGAACGTTCGAGATCGGTGTCAGTGTCGGTGTCATCGGCATCAATGCCGACAATGCCGAGATGTCACAGGTATTGAGTTCCGCGGATATCGCCTGTTATGCCGCGAAAGATTCTGGCCGTAACCGTGTACACATCTATGAGCCGTCAGATAAGGTCGTCAGTGAGCGTTATGGGCAGATGCACTGGACCGCGAGGATATCAAAAGCCCTGGAAGAAGG
>CBDUKK010000143.1:0-5222 GCA_965367795.1 uncultured Gammaproteobacteria bacterium | reverse complement strand
GCCGTGTGGTGAATGAGTTCATGACCGGTGGCATGACCATCACTGGCGATGAGATCGAGTTGCCAGAATCTTTCTTACGTGCGCCTACTCAGAAGGATCTGGACGGCAACAGCTGCTACCAGAGAAAAGAGGTCGTCAAAGCATTATCCAAACTTCAGCATAAGTTATCATCACTGCAAGATATCGCTGAAAGCCTGACACCTGAAGTCATCAAACAGGAACTGCTAAGCAATATAAGCAATGAGAACGGCGGTATATTAGACAAGCAGGTCAGCCTGCTCGATGAGAGAAGCATCGACTTCGTCGGCATGATGTTCGGTGCGATAGCCGATGACGAAACAGTCTCGCAGATAATGACTAACCTGATATATCAATTACAGGTCCCCGTGATTAAAGTTGCCATGTCTGATACCAGTATGTTCGATGATGAAGATCATCCGGCCAGGGCAACGGTGGATCTGCTGACAACTGCTGGAAAAGGTATCAATAGCCAGCAAGACCGTCTCTATAATGAACTCGAGACTATCGTCGATGACATCCTGGATGAGTTTGATATCGACATAAGGGCATTTGAAAAAGCTGTCGATGAACTGGAAGAGATCATCAGGAAGGAACAGGCGCTCAGTGATGAGACAGAGAAACAGCAACAGAAACAGATATTACAGGAGCATGCACGTCATATCGTAATCACCCAGCTAAAGATGATCTCATGTAACAAGAAAATCCCCAATGAGGTCAGGCCACTGGTGCTGAAACACTGGTCGACACTTATGTTGAATCGTTATATCCGTCATGGACGCGACAGCCAGCAGTGGATGCAGTCGGTATTACTGCTTAAACTCCTGTTGAAATGCATGCAACCGATCCGTTACCCATCACAGTTTGCACTGGTAAAGAATAACCATATGGCGCTGATCGAAGCGGTTAATGATGAACTGTATGAAACGAAGCAGGATAAGGATTCTATACGAGAGCAGATTAATACGCTGAAAACCCATTTTATAAAGATGATCGAAGATTATGATCTTCAGATCGTCGATCAAAACAACCAGCAGATAACCGAAGAATCGCTGCAGGAAGAAACGACGGAAGGTACCCAGGAAGAACTGGAGCAGATACAGCAGCAGATAGAAACTGCAAAACAGAAAATAGCGCAGTTATCCAGCAGCACAAAACCCGGTGTCTGGTATGAGATATACAACGGTGAAGACAGGGCAGTCAGGCGACTCAAGCTTTCGGTGATCCTGACCGATGCTGCTCAGCTTATTTTCGTCGATCGAAAAGGCATGAAAGTAATCGAGAAAGATGCGGCTGTTTTCGCCAAAGAGCTGGAAGAAAACCGTTCTCGTGTACTGGCAGACCATTCCACATTCGACCACGCCCTGGGGCAGGTGATGAAAGCAATGGCTGCATAGAGTTTTTCACAACGTGGCGTGAAAACTCAATAAAAATAATAAAACAGCTTTATCATGTTTAGCCAGTAACGAATGTTACTGGCTTTTTTATTCCACTCTTACCCTGAAGTTGATCTGCATCGACGGATCATTGACCCCATCACTGCCTCTGAACTCACCCTTCGGGTTCAGGCGGATGAAGTTTATCGGTGGAGATGTTATATCAAAACCATTGGCATCGACAGAGGGTGTTATGAAACTAGAGCCGCCATCGTTCGAAAAATCTATATCATCAGCGGTACTGGCGAGTGAGATGAAGGTAAATGACAGTCCGCTGGCAGTCAGGCCATCCACAAAAGTAGCCGGATTGAGTGGGGAACCGAAATAGAACGTCGTCCCTGGCGCGAGCGGATCGTTTAAAATAATTGTATTGATGTCAACATAGCCGAAGCCTGAATTCTCGACACCGACAGAATACTCGACGATAGCGTTAGGTATGGCTTTATAGTTAGAGGTATTAACAGGATCGAAAACTGTTTGAGAATAGTTCTTGCTTACCGTCAAAGATGGTGTACCGACAACCATGTTAGCCGATGACGAATGTGAAACGGTTCCTTCCAGACCTTCGTTAGCTGTAAAGCCTACGATCCATATTCCATCGGGCGTCGCTGGAATCGTATACGGGGTTTCGAAAACAGCTGTAGATGTTGAGGGTGTTGCGACTGGTGCTGTCAGGTTAGTTGAAAACACCTGTACAGCTGACGGGTCAGTAACTGTGACGTCGACACTATTGATATCAGCATTACCAAATGGATCACTCACCGTTGTTCGTAGATATACTGTCGAACCAGGTGAATACGTTTTGAACTGCGTAGTAGCCGGATAAGCGGCCGAGAATATACCTACATCATCAAGATTGATCACGGTACTGGTATCTATCTGAATCTGTGAGTTAATCCCCGTACGATTTGTTCGCACACGAATACTTCCGGCACTGCTGGCATCATTACTCAATACCAGCCTGATCGCCTGACCCGCAGAAAAATTTTGCGCACTAGCAACCGGGATGGTAAAGGTTTGCAATATCATGCCACCAGCATCCCAGGTAACTGAATCACTTCCCAGGCTCGAACCAGTACCCGTATTGAAGAGTTCTACGGTGGCTGTTCGTACACCAGAATTATTCGGTGTAAAACGTCGCAACCATAACTGGACAGTGATATCACTACCTGCATTGATAGTAAAAGCACTGCTAAAGGCAGCTTGAACTGAAGTATGACTGGCACCTGGTGTTATATTCGGGGTTATCGTGTTTCCAGGCGCGACACGGGTTAATACCGATGGATTATTATTCACGTCTTCCAGGTACAGCTGTTTGACACCAGTCGTTGGTGTGCTATTCACAACGATGGTAGGTGCTGCAGCATTGGTGATCACACCTGAGATCACATCGGTAATGATGGCCGTGTTGTTTATATTGCTACCGACTGCCGCACTACCAGCAACATTCGCTTCAAAAACCACGTTAACACTGCTACTGGCAGCCACACTGATATTACTTATATCAATAGTGTTGCCAGAAGAGTTATCTGTACCGCCACCCAGGTTGATAATATTGATACTGGTTAGATTAGCGTCAACGACATCTGCAAGCTGGACATCATTCGCGGCCTGGCCCGCAGATTCGGTAATGGTAACCGTGTAACGCACGAGGTCTCCCGGCAATAAAGAACCACCGTTAACATCGAGTACAGTTTTTGTTGAAGTACTTAGATCTGCAGGTGTCACGATGACTGTCGCTGCAACAGCATCATAAGTTACACCTGAACCTGCATGCGTTATCGTCGCGGTGTTATCAATATTTGTACCGGGCGCTGTAGCTACATTTATCGTCGCCTCGTATACGATAGTCACACTACCATTGGCAGCTAAGGTTATGGTACTCAGGTCGATGTTGTTGCCAACCGTGTTATTCGTCGTACCCGCAGGCAGGGTGGTGAAGTTTATCGACTGGAGATCTGACTGAACCACATCAGTAACAGCGAGATTGCTGGTGGTAAAGCCTGCGGTCTCATTGATCGTGATGGTATATTCAAGGATATCACCTGGCGCTATAGAGCCACCGTTAAGATCGACAACGGTTTTGGTAGAAGTGCTGAATACAGGATCACCGACAGTGACCGAGGCTGATTCACCGGTAGACAGGCTACCGCTAAAATCAGCTGTGGCAAAAGTCGCCGTGATATTGGCATTATTTACCGTCGTTGCGGTATTGGGTAAAGCAGCACTGCCGGCCACAACAGGGCCGACAACGACGGTTTGACTGGCATTCTGTATATAAGCTGTTTCCAGTCCTGAGATATCATGTAACTGACTATCTGTTGCATCACCGGGTAATATGTTGAATGTTTCGGTCCCCGGGTTTGTTGCCGTATAACAAAAATATACGTCTGTACCTGGTGCTACGGATAGCGCATCAAGTGTATCTGAACAGGTATTGTTGGTACTCACCCATTTATCGAAACTGACAGCTGCGAATGCAGCAGTGATACATACTTCATTCAGAGTTCCAGGGTCAAAAGGTGCTACATGCACCAGTTCAAAGCCCCAGTTACCGGTTGGGTCTTCACCATCGATTAAACTTAGCGTATTTGGAGACGGTATATTTGCTGCGGTAGGGACATGTGGCAGATAAGTCCCGCTGATTGTTGGTGTACCGCCACCACATACATTCTCGATATCGGTACCGGTTGCGGCCTCATCATCAAACGTAACCAATATATCATCCTGGTTACATCCCCAGGGAGCTGACGCTGTAAATTCATCTAGCGCAGTCCCCGGACGTTCGAATAACCAGACAGTCGTCCCCTGTGGGCTGGTAACACGAGCGGTCAGGTCTCCCACATAAGGTTTAGCTATATCGACCTGCACATCGATATCATAGGCTGTACTGACATCAGCAAACTGATAGGGGATAACGATATTTGTAGTACTCGAAACAGCAAAGGGCCATCCGGCACCGCCATTATCGTTACATACCGTTTCTGCCGCATAAGAAGCGTTAGCGGCACACAGTGCTAGCACAGCATAGATAAATACAGAGGTGGATTTTTTATAGAAGTACTTCATGAATTGAGTATTGAAAAAAACATCCCTACAGAAAACGGCTTTACCTGGTACGGCTCAATCTGAAGTTATACAACCTGGCTGAGGATAAACCTACTACTATTGTAGTCAATATCGAGAGAAGTGTATGATTTTCCTTGCTTTAATACAAGACTGGGAAAGCTGGATATGTTGATTTCTCGACACAGCTCGATTTCTCCTGATAATATGTTCTGACAAGCCTCTGATTGTATATCGTCCACAAACTGACGTCTATCGAGGCCGAGCTGCTCGGCAAGAGCGGCGAGGACATCCAGCTCAGAAGGGTTTTTTGCCTGCAGATAATAAGCCTGCTGTATCAGCAGCAGCATCTCGTTCTCAAGTGCCGGTTGCTGCATCCGGCAGGCGATGAGGGCTCGACAGGCAGGGTAAGTCGAACGTCGCGGACTGCACACGGTCCAGAAATCGTAGTTAAACTCAGTCCCTGGAATCTCTCTCTGGATCCGGCGCCAGTTATCGATTATGTTCAGCCGCATCTCTTCAGGCATGGGCTCATCAGTATCTGCCGCCAGGCCACCCAGCACATAGCGCACATCCAGCTTGCCAGCTACCGCCCGTTGCACTTGCTGCCAGACAGGACGAAAGCCCCAGCACCAGCTGCACATGGGATCATGGATATATATCAGTGTCTGCGATCTATCTTTCATCTACAGGAAACAGCTT